>NZ_BAAFGR010000045.1:0-48424 GCF_041154655.1 Nocardia sp. JMUB6875 | reverse complement strand
CCCCTCCATGGACCGGTCCGTCACCGACCACGCGTGGGCGGCGGTGTTGCCACGCGCCTCAGCCCGATCCGCCGGAAGCTCATCGGAGACGTCGCATTGCCGTCGAGTGGCACACCAGCGCGGTCGATCCCGACAAATCCCCTCGCTGGTGTGCCACTCGGCGAACCAGGTCAGCGGTGGGGAGGTCGTGGCGTCGGGGTGGCGTCGATAGAGTCGGGGGAGGAGTTGGGTGGAATCGAGGCGGAGGAGTCACATGAGTGCGGAGCCGAGTGCTGGCGGACGGCTGGTCTTGGCTGCTACGCCCATGGGGGATATCGGGGACGCCTCGCAGCGGTTGCGGGATGCGCTGGGGACGGCCGAGATCGTGGCGGCGGAGGACACGCGGCGGACTCGGTCGCTGGCCAAGGCGCTGGATGTGGAGATCACCGGGCGGGTGGTCAGCTTCTATGACCACGTCGAGACCGCTCGGATTCCCATGTTGCTCGAGGAGATCCAGGGCGGGCGGACCGTGCTGCTGGTGACCGATGCGGGGATGCCGTCGGTGAGTGATCCGGGGTATCGGATGGTGGCGGCCTGCGTGGAGGCCGGGCTGCCGATCACGTGTTTGCCCGGGCCGTCGGCGGTGACCACCGCGTTGGCGTTGTCGGGGTTGCCGGTGGAGCGGTTCTGTTTCGATGGGTTCGCGCCTCGGAAGTCGGGGCAGCGGAAGGAGTGGCTGCGGACGCTGGCGTCGGAGCCGCGGGCGGTGGCGTTCTTCGAGGCTCCGCATCGGCTGGCCGATTGTCTGGCGGATGCGGTCGAGGTGCTCGGGGCGGGGCGGCGGGCAGCCGTGTGCCGGGAGCTCACCAAGACGTATGAAGAGGTCGTGCGCGGCACGCTGGGCGAACTGGCCGCGTGGGCCGTGGAGGGGGCGCGGGGGGAGATCACCGTTGTTCTCGAAGGGGCGCAGCCGGTTTCGGCGGAGCCTGCCGATCTGGTCGGGCAGGTGGAGGCGTTGATCGAGTCCGGGTTGCGGCTCAAGGATGCGTGCGCCGAGGTTTCCGCCGCCACCGGCGCCTCGCGCCGCGAGCTGTACGACGCGGTGCTCGCGGCACGGTCCGCAGACTAGGACCGAGCGCCACGGCTGACCGGCGTGGGGGCTACAGGCGGTGTAGTCGGCCGCGGGACCTGGTGATCGGCAGATGGTGCTGGAGCTGCCAATTCTCCATGATCATCACGTAGTCGCCGTCGGGCTTGCGGACCAGGGTTTCGGCGCTGAGGGCTCGGGCGTAGGCGACTTCGACGTTCTCCCACTTCTTCCGGAATTCGGGGAACTCCCAGAGCCTGCGGTGCTGTTCCTGCGCCCAGTCGGTGTGGCCGTAGCGGCCGATCATGCCGCGATGCCAGGCGACGCCCACGTCGGCTTGGTCGTCCCAGTTGACCATCACCTCTTTGGCCTCGTCGGTGAACGACCACTCCAACAAGTAGAGGCCGGGCTCATGGGTGGGGAAGGTGTCGTAATAGGCCTGGTTGGCGGCGAGCAGTCGCCGCTGCGGGGTGTAGAAGGACACCAGATCGCCGGTGGCCTCGGCCATTTCGGTGCGCATGATCGGTGTCAGCGCCTCCTGGAACACCTCCAGCGCGGGCATGTGCGAGGCCGGATCCAGCCCGGGCCACACCGGATACGGTGAGGCGTACCCGGCGAGATCGCAGGCGTAGCGCCATTCCTCGTCATTGGCCCGGTAGGTGTCGGTGAGCTGGCGCAGGATCCCGATATCCACCCGCCCGACCTCGTCCCGCTCCAGTTTCGTCAGGTAACTGGCGGTGATGTGGGCTTCGCCGGCCGCCTTCTCGCGGCTCAGCTTGCGGTTGCGGGGCAGCGTTCCGGCGTCGTGGCGGCGCTGTTCCTCGCGTTGCCGCAGGAACGTGAAAAACCGTCCCAGCGTGGGGTTTTCGGGTTCGTGCATGGTGTCGGTGGTTCGCATTCTGCCTAGTGTGTGCACTGCGAGTGTATGCAGTGGCGGGGGTGGTCGGCGGCGGGACCGGTGGCGTGGCGCACTGTTAGAGTCGCCGATCATGGGGCATGAGACCGCCGTCACGGCAAGCGAATTGGCGACCGAGCCGTTCGTGCTGACCGACGACTTCTACCAGGACCCCCACGCCGCCTACGACGAGTTGCGCGGGCGCGGCCCGGCGCATCTCGTGCGTTTTCCCGACGGCGGCACCGGCTGGCTGATCACCGATTACGAGGTCGCCAAGGCCGCGTTCCTGGACCCCACCATCAGCAAGGCGCTCAAATCGAAGGGCGCGCGGGCCGCACTCGCGGGTGAGGCGGGCGGCGGTCAGGTGGCCAGCGCCATGTTCGGCGACATGATGGTCTTCTACGACCCGCCGGAGCACACCCGCCTGCGGACCCTGGTGAACCGGGCCTTCAGCAGCCGCGCCGTGCGCGAACTGGCCCCGCGCATCACCGAATTGGCCGACGCCCTGCTCGAAGACCTGGCGGCGGACGCGCGCACCGATCAGGATCTGCTGGACCGCTACGCTTTTCCGCTGCCCATGCTGGTCATCTGCGAGCTGCTCGGGGTGCCCAACGAGGAGCGCGACAACTTCCGCGCCTGGTCGACCACCCTGGTCTCCAATGACGAGACCATCGAGGCCCGCACCGCCGCGGTGCAGCAGTTCGTCGGCTACATCGACCAGTTGATCCGGGCCAAGGGCAGCGAGCCCGCCGATGATCTGCTGTCCGAACTCATCTCGGTCAGCGAGGACGGCGACAAGCTGTCGCACCGCGAACTGATCAGCATGGTGTTCCTGCTGCTCGTCGCGGGTTTCGAGACCACCGTCAACCTCATCTCGAACGCGGTCGCGATCCTGCTGAGCGACAAGACCGTTCGCGCCGCCCTCGCCCAGGATCCGGACCGGGTACCGGATTTCGTAGAGGAGGTGCTGCGCTACGAATCGCCGGCCAGCGAGGCCACCTTCCGCTACACCACGGTCCCCGTCACCCTGGGCGGCGTGGAAATCCCCGCGGGACAGCGCATTCTGGTGTCGATGGCCGCGGCCGACCGCGACCCGGCCCGTTTCACCGATCCGCACACCGTCGACCTGGATCGCGCCGACAAGAACCACCTGGCCTTCGGCTACGGCATCCATCGCTGTGTCGGCGCGCCACTGGCCCGCATGGAGGGCGGGGTCGCGCTGACCCGCCTGCTCGCGGCCTATCCCGACCTGGAGCTCGCCGCCGATGCCGAGTTGTCCTGGCGCAAATCCCTGATCGTGCGGGGTCTGACCGGTCTGCCGGTACGACTCCGCCCCTGAGGCCGCGCGTCGGCCGGCCGAGATGCGCGCATGACGAAGGGGGTTGTGCGCTCATCTCCGCGGGCCGACACCGGTTCGCAGGTGCGCCGCGTTCAATGGCGAACGATGGCGACCCGGTGAAGCGCAGCTGTGTGTCCGCGAGCGAATTCCGCGGCACGCAGCTGCGTCACCGGATCACGGGATCGCGCAGGAATTCCCCGATGCGGCGCACCGCCTCGGCGGCCTCCGGATGGAATGACCAGTACAGCTGGAAGGCATGGCCTTCGACCGGAAAGCTGTCGTGCCGCACCGCGACTCCGGCCTCGCGCAGCCCGCTGACCAGCGTGCCGGTCCCGCGGCCCATGTCATCGAATTCCGCCGACTGCACCAGGGTCGGCGGCAGCCCGCCGAGATCCGCGCACAGCGCGTTGGCCTCCGGATCGTGCGCCGGCAGCTGCCCCAGGTAGGCGGACTGGAACCGCAGATGCAGCTCGACCTCGGTGGGTGCGGACTCGGCCGGGGCGAAGAAGTCGACGGAGGGGCAGAGCAGCACGGCCGCGCGCGGCATGGGCAGGCCGTCGTCGCGGGCCCGCAGCAGGACCGAGAGTGTGAGCATCGCGCCGGTCGAATCACCCATCAGCGCAATCTGGTCCGGTGCGTGGCCGGAATCCAGCAGCCAGCGGTACACGGTCAGCACATCGTCGCGGGCCGCCGGGAACGGATGCTCGGGCGCGAGCCGGAATTCCGGCGTCAGCACCCGGGCGCGTGCCGACCGGGCCACCGCGCCCGCCATCCCGCGATAGCCGTAGGCCGAACCCATCATGAACCCGCCGCCGTGCGCGTAGACGACGGTCAGCTCGGACGCGTCGGCGGGCACCAGCTGAATCCCCGGCACCCCACCGGCATTCACCGGTTCCAGCAATACGCCCTCGGGCGTGGGCAACTGCGCGTGCATGGCCTCGAACGCCTCCCGCATGGGCGCGAGCTCACCGTCGAAACTCTCCTGCACCGGACTCCAGATCCGATCCATGCGGGCCGAGAGTTCGCCACCCGCCGCCTGCGCCGCGGTCATCGCGGCATCCAGGTCGGCGAGCACGTCCCGGGTTCGATCCAGCATCGCCTTCCCGGCGGCGGTCAGGCTCACGCTGCGGGTATTGCGATGGAAGAGATCGCAGCCCACCAGCTTTTCCAGCCCCCGGATGGTCCGGCTGAGCGCGGGCTGGGTGACATACAGCCGCTGTGCCGCCCGCCCGAAGTTCAATTCCTCCGCCACCGCGACGAAGGCGCGCAGATGCCGCAGTTCCACGCCCTCCGGGGTCCGTGGCGGCTCGACCATGCGCCCGAGTATGCCCGCCGCGCATTGATGCCGCAGCGGCATAGCTGTCTTGATATCCCGGCAATTCCCCGGGGCCGCCGGAACTGCGACCGTAGATCCAACAAGGAGGGACACATCATGGACACCATCAAAGGATTCGTAGATTCCAAGGACGGCACCCGGATCGCCTACACCCGATACGGTTCGGGCCCGGCGGTGGTGCTGGTCGACGGCGGACTCGCCACCCAGGACTTCGGCCCCAACAAGGCACTGGCGGAGGCGCTTTCGAGCCGATACACCGTCTTCACCTACGACCGGCGCGGCCGCGGCGGCAGCGGCGAGAATCTTCCGCTGGACATCGAGCGCGAATTCGAGGATCTCGACGCGGTGTCCGATCTGGCCGGGGAGCCCGTGATGCTGTACGGCATCTCCTCCGGCGGCGGAATGATCCTGGACTACCTGCGCAGTGGCCGCAGGGTCCGCAAGGTCGCGCTCTACGAGGTGCCCTTCGTGATCGACGACGGGACCCGCCCGCCCGCGCCGGACGATTACGTCGAGCACATCACTTCGCTACTGGCGCAGGGGAAGAACGGTGACGCGGTGAAGTACTTCATGCGGTACGGCGTCCGCCTGCCCGCACTGCTGGTGGCCGCGTTCCCGCTCTTCCCGGGCTGGAGTCATTTGAAGCAGGTCGCGCCGACCATGGCCTACGACCTCCAGTACGTGGCGCAGTTCCAGAAGGGGCAGAAGCTGCCCGCCGATCGGTGGACCGACCTCGGCGCGCCGGTGGCGGTGATCGCGGGCAGCAAGAGCCCGGCCTGGATGCGCAATGCCAATGAGGCACTGGCCCAGGCGATTCCGGGAGCGACGTATAAGGTCCTGCCCGGCCAGACTCACCTGGTCAAGGCTCCGGTGCTGGCCCCCGCGCTGATCGAGTTCTTCGGCTGAATCTTCTTCCGATTGCCCGGGGCCCACCAGTTGGCGGGCCCCATCAGCTTGACCAGGGCCGGAACCAGCAGCATTCGGACCAGGGTGGCGTCGATGATCAGGGCGATCACCATGCCCAGGCCGAGGAATCGCATGGGGGTGAGCGGGGACAGGGTGAACGCCCCGGTGATGAGCACGAGAAGCGTTGCGGCGGCGGTGATCACACGAGCCGTCTGCACCGTGCCGACGCGCACCGATTCCTCGGTGTCGGCTCCGGCGTTGTGCGCCTCCACCATTCGCGAGAGCAGGAACACCTCGTAGTCGGTGGACAGCCCGAAGACCACGGCGATGATCAGCACCAGCATTCCCGCCGACAGCGGCCCGACGCTGATGTGCAGTACGCCCGCCAGATGTCCCTGATCGAATATCCAGGTCAGCACCCCGAAGGTGGCCGTCAGGCTGAGGAATGCCATGAGCACGGCCTTGAGCGGCAGCACGACCGAGCGGAAGGCCAGGGCCAGCATGAGCAGGGTCACCGCCACCATGACCGCGATCATGAGCGGCAGCCGGTCCAGTACGGCGGCAATGGAGTCGACGGTGGAGGCGCTCTCGCCGCCCACCTTCAGCTCCAGCCCATCCAGCCGCAGGTCGCGCAGGTCGTGCACGATGTCCTGGGCACGCGGCGAGCGATCCGGGGCGGCCAGCGCGGCGTGGATGACGGTGGTGCCGTCCTTGGTGTCGAGGGCCGTCGCCTGGCGCACGCCCTGCACCGCACCGATCTCCCGCAATGCCGTGCTGATCGCGGCCGAACTCGCTGCACCGCCGCCTGTTTCGCGCAGCAGGATGGTGGCGCCGCTGTTGGCGGCCGGGAAGTGCGCGCTCAATTCCTCGACGGCGGTGCGGGTTTCATTGCCCGCGGGCAGGGCAGTGTGGTCGATATCGCCGAGGCGCACGCCGGTCAGCGGGGCGGCGAGCACGAGCAGGATCGCGCCGACGGCGATCGCCACCGCGCCGGGCCGCCGCATGACCGCCGTGACGACCCGTCCCCAGAACTGCTGCGCCCGTAGCTCGGAGCGTTCGAAGGCGTCCGCGCGCCAGCTCCACTTGCCGATGCGCGGGCCGAGCAGGGCGAGGATGGCGGGCAGGGCGGTCACCGACAGCAGTGCGGCCAGCCCGACCGCGGCGATGGCCCCGATGCCGAGCGAACGCAGCACGGCCAGCGGGAACACGAAGGTGCCCGCGAACGCGCACATGAGCAGCGCGGCCGAGAACAGCACGGTGCGCCCGGCGGTCTGCAGGGTCCGGGTCACCGCTTCCTCGGTCGAGCGTCCCTGTCCCAGTTCCTCCCGGAATCGTCCGACTATGAAAAGCCCGTAGTCGATGGCCAATCCGAGCCCCAGCAGCGACACCACGTTCATGGCGAACACGCTGACCTCGGTCAGCCGCGCCATGATCCCGACCGTGCCCAGCGCGCCCACCACCGCCAGCGTGCCGATCAGCACCGGTAGTGAGGCGGCCACCACCCCGCCGAACACCAGCACCAGCACCAGGGCGGTGAGCGGGATCGAAATCGATTCGGCCAGCACCAGATCGTGTCTTGACTGCTCGCTGATGGTGTCGGCGAGCGCGCTGTACCCGGTCAGCTTGGTGTCGAGTCCCGGAACCCGCAGTGCGGCGGCGATCTTCGGATACTCGGCGACCCGCTGATTGTCATTGCCCGCAGAGAACACCACGGCCACCGCCTGGCGGCCGTCCGAGGACCGCAGGTAATTCGATCGCGGGCTGTTCCAATAGCTTTCGACCGGCCGGTCCAGCAGGGCGGGATCGATCTTCCCGATCGCCGCGGTCACCCGCGGCCCGATATCGCTGAGCGACTGCCCCTCGGGCGCGGTGTAAATGGCGATGACGTCCGGATTCTGCGGACCCAGCCGCTCGGTTACCCAAGCATCCACCGACGCGGATTCACCGTCCGGCACAACGAATCCGGCCGCACTCACCCGCTGCTGCAGCCCTGCCGCGAACAGACCGCAGAGCAGCGCGAACAGCACCGCCACCGCCAGCACGGTCTTGGGCCGCGCCACCACGATCCGAGCCCATGCGGCCATCACGCCGCCCGGTTCCACTGTCCTGGACGGAGATTCCACTGCGCCGGGGGCGATTTCGATGTCGGTCATAGCGGTCTCCGATCGGGTCAGAGGCGAGGAGTTCAGTGTTCGGCGTTCGAATTCGCGGGTGTCAGTTCGGATTCCAGCGTGCGAACGATGCGATCGAGCAGGGCGTCCAGCCGTTCCGGGATGCCGCGGCCGTTGCGCACCGAGACGGTCAGTTCGGTGCGGCCGCCGCATTCGGTCATGCCCATGAGCAGCGGCATGGCGACGCTGTGCTGGGGCATGACCTTGATGGCGGTCGGGGTGAAACCGGGGACGGCGAGCTCGTCGAGGTCGTAGCGGCCCATGTGGGAGACGGTGGCGGAGGCCAGGTTCAGGCCGGTGCGCGCACCCAGCACGTTCAGGGTGCGCAGCAGGCCGCGCCCGGCCGCCTGGGGCAGGTATTTGAGGCCGCCGTTGTCCATCTGGTTGAGTTCGCGGTTCTCTTTCAGGCCCGCGCGCTTGATCTCGTTGAGCTGCTGCCAATCCACGCCCGGCCGCACGTCCAGGAACAGCGGCAGCGCCAGATTCGCGGTCGAGCGCAATGTCGGATCATGGCGGCGGATGTCGACGGGGATCATGATGCGCGAGAGCGGCCCGCCCTCCTCCGCGAGCAGCGCCGCGACCCGCATGAGCGCGCCCGGCCCGGTCGCGTGAATGGTGCGGGTGCGCAACAGGTGCCGGTGTTCGCCCCGCTCCTGACGCCCGTGCCCGACCGCCGAACGGAACCGGGGCAGCATGAGCGTGGGCCGCCCGGGCGCGCCGACCTTGCGCACCAGTTCGGCATCGGCGATCGGGTCGGGTGCGCCCACCGGCTCCTCGCCGCGCAGCACGCGCAGCACGTCGGTGGCCCAGATGACCATGCCCATGCCGTCCATGACGCCGTGGAAGACCCGGAACACCAGGGTGGTCGGCGCGGCCGTGAGCAGCAGCACCTCGACGGTGGTGTCCGGGGTCGGGCCCATCGGGCTGGTCAGCACCGGATCGGCTTCCAGCGCAGGGTATTGCAGCGCGTGGTCGACCACCCGGACGCTCGGCGCGACGCCGCTGTCCACCCAGTCCTTGCCGTCGCGCACCAGCCGCGCGCCCGGATTGGCTTCGGCGGCCCGGGTGACCGCGCGGCGCAGCGCCTCGGCGTCGATGCTGCCCTGGCCCTCCACCACGAGCTGCATCAGGAACGGCGGAGCCAGATCCCGCATCGGGAAGTAGATGAGTTCGGTGGGGGAGATGGGACGGCGGAACATATGGTTACCTGCCTAGATCTTCTCGTTCAAAGCGACGACCCCGCCCTGGGTTTCGAGCCAGGCCAGGAAGTCGGCCAGCCCGGTGTCGCGGTCCACGATCGGGTGGTAGCCGAAATCGCGGGTGGCGGCCGAGGTGTCGTAGGTGGCGGTGCGCGTCATCAGCGCGACCACGTACCGCGACAGCGGCGGCGACCACCGGGTGGCGACGAACGGTATGCGCCAGACGGTTTCGATGGTGGCCACGATCGCGTCGAGTACCCGTCGGTTCGGCTGCCTGGTCGGTTTGGCATAGCCGAGGCCGGTGGCCACGTCGCCGAGGAAGCCCCAGACATCGGTCTGCTCGGCATCGGCGATGAAATACGCCTTGCCGCCGATGTTTTCGGAACCCGCCAGCACGCACGCCTCGACGATGTTCTCCACATGGCACAGCGAGGCCTCGACCTGCTTGCCGTAGGACAGATCCGGCAGCGTGCCCGCCGCGGCCCGACCCAGCAGCCGCACGATCGGCCCGGACCGGTCGCCCGCACCCCAGATGGCGCGCGGCCGCAGCGCGCAGGCGCTGAATTCCGCTGTGTTCGAGGCGAGTACGAGCCGCTCGGCGGCCGCCTTGGTCTCGGAGTACAGGTTCAGGTAGCGCCGCGGGTACGGCACCGATTCGTCGATGTTCACCTGGTCGCCGCCGTCGCGGTCCATGAGCGCGCTGGGGCTGGAGATGAATACGAATCGCGTGGTGCCGTTGCGCTTGGCCGCCCGCACCAGATTGTCGGTGGCCGTGACGTTCTCGGCCACGAACTGCTCCCGCGTGCCGCGATCGTCGACGCGCGCGGCGCTGTGGAACACGACGTCCACGCCCTTGGTGGCGCGTTCCAGCGACACCTGATCGGTGAGATCGCCGGTGATGACCTCGACCCGGTCGATCACCTCGGCCAGGTCGCGCAGATTGCTGGTGGCCCGCGCCAGGATCGCCACCTCGTAGTCGCCGTCGCGGACCAGGCGGCGCACCAGCGCTCCGCCCAGGAATCCGGACGCGCCCGTCACAAGTGCCTTCACGCTCTACCCTTTCCGGTCATGCGGCTTCCTGCGTCTTCCACCAGGTGATGCCGAAGATCTGAGTCATGGCCGCCGTCTTCACCGCCGAGTGCTCGGTGTCGGCGGTGGCCTTCAGCGCGGCCGGGATCTGCGCCGCGTGCACCACGATGCTGAGGAAGGCGTCGATCCAGAACATTGCGCGCAGCAGCCGATTGGCGGGTGCGCGATCACCCGCCGCCAGCAGCAGGCCGAGGGCCAGGTAGAGCCAGCCCAGCACCGGAATCGCCCGCAGCACAGTCACCTTCATCGTCCATCTCCCTTATCGAGCCGTTCAGCCGCCCAGACCGCGAGTTGTTCGCGGCCGATCTTGGCATTGTGGCGGATGTCGACGGGGAATCCCGGATGGAACAGGAAGGTGGAAACCGGTGCGGTGACATCGAATTCGGCCGCACGCTCGCGGAGCTGCGCCGTCAGCTTCACCGTGTCCGCGCCCGGCTCGGCCTCGACGCAGAGCACCGGCAACTGCGTGCCGCGCGTGCCGACCCCGACCAGCGCGGTCCGCGCGACCCCGGGCACGGTGTTGAAGACCTGTTCCACCTGCACCGAGAACATCGGGCCGTCGGCGGTCAGCAGGCGCTGACTCTTGCGGCCGCAGAACCAGATTCGGCCCTCGTCGTCGATCCAGGCCAGATCGCCGGTGCGATGCCACACCGTCTCGCCGTCCTGGATCTTGCCCGCGAGGTTCGCCGACTCCGGCCAGTAGTACCGGGTGCTGACATTCGGCCCCGACACAACGAGCTCACCGATGCCCCGGGTGCCCGCCAGCTCGGACGCCCGGGCCTCGGCCTGCTCCCAGGTCGGGATCGGATCGTCGGTGATGGCGACCAGCCTCGCCCGCACGCCCTCGGCCGGACGGCCCACACAGGTGCCGTCGCCCAGATGCGCCCGCTCCACCAAACCGCCCAGCAGTTCCCGGGATTCGATGGTGGACATGGGCAGCGCCTCGGTGGAGCCGTAGCCCGCGTACACCTCGGCGTCCTCGGCGAGCACCTGCCGCAGCCCGGCGATGCACCAGTCCGGGACCGGTGCGCCGCCGGAGAAGATGCTGTGCAGGGTGGGCACCGGGGTCCGGTGCTGTTCGAGGTGCCGCAGCAGCGGGATCAGCACGGCGGGCGAGGCGAACATGGTCTTCACGCCGAACCGGTTGATGGCGTCGACCACATGCGCGGGATCGGTCGAGCCGACCTTGCTCGGCACCAATGGCGGGAGCACACAACGGGATCCGAGCAGCATGTCGAGGATTCCCACCAGTGGCAGGGTGATCAGCGAGGTGCCCGGATCCACCCGGCCGCGGGCGGCGTGCACCTGCTCGACCATGGAGCTGAGATTCCCGTGCGTCATCTCCACGGCCTTGGCGGGCCCGGTGCTGCCGGTCGTGTACGCGATGAGCAGCAGCTCGTCGGCGGGTGCGGGTACCCGCTCCTTGAGTGTGAACGCGTCGAATGGGGCTCGGTGCTCGATCTTTCGCGACTCCAGCGTGGCCAGCAGCTCGTCGAGTCGCGCGGCCACCTTGGCGCTGGCCGGGCCGTGCGACCCCAGCTCGGCGCTGAGCCTGTTGCCGAGGCGGCCCGAGGTCGCCGGCGCACCCCACCCGCGCAGTGTCGGGCCGCCCCAGAACCAGCGCGGGCCGACGGTGAGAGTCACCCGCACGTTCCGGAAGTACTTGCCGAACAGCACCCGCGCGGCATGCGCCTGCGGAATCCCGATGAACGCCTCGGCGTCGGCGGCCCGCAGGCAGTTGAGCATCTTGCGCAGACCCATGCCCGGATCGATGACCACCGGGACCGCGCCGATCTTCAACAGCCCCAGCATGATCGCGTACAGCTCCGGGCTGGGCAGCACCAGCACGATGGTCCGGGTGCCGCGGCCCACGCCGGCCGCGGCCAGGTGCAGGCCGATGGTGTCGGACCATTCGTCGAGCTCACGGTAGGTGAGATGGCGGTAGTCCGGCAGGCCGGAGGCGGTCTTCCCCGCGGGGTAGATGACCGCCTCGCGGTCCGGATCGGCGGCCACCACCGCGCGGAAGCGGTCGATGGCCTGCCAATAGGTCGCGGTGGTCACGCCCAGCCTTTCCCGCTGCCCAGGGCTCCGGCGAGGGCCGGGAGCCGGTAGACGACCGCGGCGGCCGAGGGGCCCGCGCCCGCCGCCACGAACAGCACATCGCGGTAGGCGGCGAGCGAATCCGACTCGGCGGCAGCGTGATACGCCAGCGGCAGGGAGGCGGTGTGCGGGTCGCCCTGGGACAGATCCGGGGTGAAGACCGCCTCGGGCGCGATGCCGAGTTCGGCGGCCAGCAGGGCCGGGAACTCCCCGCTCGGGGTGGAAGCGATGAGCGCGGTGGTGGTCTCGTCGATATCGCTGCTCGCCAGCGCGGCGCGGGCGGCCTCGGCGGCGACGACCAGCAGCCGGTCCAGGTAGTCCGGCTCGCGCTCCACGGTCATCAGTCCGCGGCCGCGGTTGCCCATGGTCTCGACGTCCACGTAGGACTCCAGGCCCGGCGTGCCCTCGGCGGCGCGGGTGTGCACCCGGCCGAAGCCCTCCGGCTCATCGGTCTGCTCCAGCAGCAGCGCCGCACCCGCTGTGGCGTAAGGGAATTCGTCATCGGCCGCCGAACGGGTCAGCGAGGGATGGGTGTCGCCGGACACGATCAGCACGTGCTGCGCGCTCCCGGTGGCCAGCACCGCCTGCGCCACCTGGACCGCGTTGACCACGCTCGTGCCCGCGTTCATCAGGTCGAAGGAGAACGACCGCGGGTCCTCCTTCACATAATCCAGCCCGATGCCCGCGGCCTTCTGGATCAGCGCCGACACCGCCGGCTCGACGGTATTGCTGTCGCGGAAGATGCCCGCGTTGATCATGACCCCGACCTGGCCGGGCTCGATGCCCGCGCTCTCCATGGCCCGCCGCGCGGCCCGGCCGCTGAGCTCCACGATGCTGAAAGTGTCGGTGTCCCGGCTGATTCCGGTGGATTTGATGCGCACGCCCATGTTCGTAGACCTCAGACCTTCAGCGACGAGATGGTGGTGGACAGGAAGCCGCCGACCACGCCGGAGGCGGCCGGGATCATCAGCAGCTTGGATCCGCTCGCGATCGCCTGCTGGCTCAGCTGATCGTGCAGCACGATGAAATGCGAAGTGCTGGAGGTGTTTCCGTACTTCTCGATGACATTCAGGTCCGGCGGCATGGGGTGCCCGAACTCGCGCTCGGCAATGGCGTTCATGAACGGAATCGCCGCCGCGCCGAACTGGTGGTGGATGATGTAGTCGAAACCCTCACCGGCGAAGTCGATTCCGCGCTCCTCCATGAAGTTGCGCTGGGTGTCGGTCCACAGCAGGAACCGCGCCTCGTTGTGCATCTTCCGGTTGTCGGTGTAGAGCGCCACGCCATTGGTCTTGTCACTGGGCATGCCCAGACACAGGTGCGAGAACTCCGACGCGGTGGTCAGCTCGATGTAGTGGATCTTGTCGTTGTCGTCGACGGCCTCGTCGAGCACCACGCAGGCGCCGGAATCGCCGACGGTCAAGGACGCGAATTGCAAATCGTATTTACTGGAAATCTCATTCACGGCCGTTTCGGCGATCGGCGTGATCGCCTCGCCGCTGACCACGATGCCGCGTTTCACCGCACCGCTGCGAATCATGCGGTCGAGAATGTAGACGCCACTCATCATGCCCGCGCAGGCATTCGAGAGATCGAAGGCGATGACATCCTCGCGGGCGCCGATTGCGCGGCCGATGGCCCCGGCGAAGGACGGCTCCATGTACATGCGGGTGCCGTGCTTGCTGCGCGTGATGGAGGTGGAGATGATGACGTCGAGATCGCCTGCGGCATAGGATGACCTGGACAGACTGTCCTCGACGGCCTTCATGGCCAGGACGAACGAATCCTCGCGGCTCTCCGGCCTGGTGTCGCGGAACCGGCGCTCCTTGACCCCCGTGATTCGTTCGAGATCGAACTCGGGGACTTCCTTCAATTGCGAAAGCAATTCGGCTGTGGTGACGCGCTTCTCGGGTAGATAAGCGCCGATCGACTCGAATCGAGATTGAGGCACGGCGAACTCCTGATACTGGGTGGCTGAAACAGGAACTGAAATGATCGTCGAACTCCGATGCGATGAGGCTACCGGAGAGTAACTAGCTTGGGGAACTGGAGCGTTCCGTGTAGCTGTCTGAGACGAATCGTGAACGCGTGCTTAGTGTTACGCCGGGTACGGCACAGCCCGGGCACCCAGCGTGCGGCCGTACCCGTGGCCTGAGGTGGGGGGTACGGGAAAGTACTGGATGCCGGTCAACGCCTGGCTATCTCGCGCTATGTGTCATCCGTATGGCCCGAGGATGACGAACCGAGGGTCTCCCTGTGAGTGAGTTCACCTGAGCGCGTCACATTCTCGGGCCTCCGCCGAGTCGATCCGCAAACTGTCTGAGCGGCAGTCGATTTCGCTAGGTGAGCGGCGGCAGGCCCAGCACGGCGATGACGAATTCGACGAACAGCGGCGCCAATTCGGGCACCCGGTGCGCGCCCTCGGCCACGATCACCCGCCGGGTCCGCTCGCCGATGGCGTCCGGAATCAGCGCGAACAGTTCATCGGCGATCACCGGCAGGCTCGGATCGGTCTCCCGCGCCTGGGCGTAGAAGACCCGGTACAGATCGGCGAACCGGTCCACCGCCAGATCCCGCAGCGCCACCGACTCCTGATCCACCTTGAACGCCTCGACCAGCATCAGGCGCGTGAAATCCGGTTCGGAGGCGACGGTTTCGCAGAACGTCACCACGATCGACTCGATGCGCGCGTGCGCCCCGGCATCGGTCGGCAGCTGCGCCAGCTCCTCCGCGATCCGGGTCGCGATGATGTCCGACCCGGTCCGCACCGCCTCGACGAAACACTGCTCCTTGTTCGCGAAATGCTCGTAGAAGGTGCTGCGCGACACCCGAGCGCGCCCGACGATATCGGTCAACGTCGTCGCGTTGTACCCCTTGGCCTCGACACACTCCACCATCGCCTCGATGAGCCGCCCCCGCTGCGAAGTGAGTACCGCGTCACGCGCGGCGCGATGCCGTTCGTCGAAGTTGGTGCGCTGCAGCATCCATTCCCTCTCGTTGAACCGCGATCGCTTCAGATGGCCATTATCAGTCGCTGCCCCCCATCCCGACGGATCGGCATTGCAGGCACCCGACCTCAGTCACCCGACTCCTTACTTGCGCCACCGCTGCAACTACGCGGCCGCGGATCCGCCGTCGCCCCGATAGCCCCTGCTCAGTAGGCTTGCCCAGTCTCGGGAATTGAATCCTCGCGGTGTGCTGGCTAAATATTTGCGAGAAGGTTGCGGAAGATAGGGCGGTCGTGGTGATCAAAGGTGTCGATCCGGTTCCCGAACAACCCTTGATCGGTATGACGATGCGATACCGGCGCGAGGTGCTAGGGCTCACGCAGGAGGAAGTCGCGCGCCGGATGTACATCAGCGTCTCGCTGTACCGCAAGCTGGAGAACGGTGAGCGCGCATTGGCCGCCGAGCGGCTCGAGGACTGGTTCGCCGCCATCGACGCACCGGTGTGGATGCTGGAGAAGATGGTCTCCCTGACGATGCCGAGGCTTTCGATGCTGGCCCGGGGCGCCTGGCCGCCCATGCTGCGCCAGGAGGACCTCGATCACCTCAACGCGCTGCCGTATCCGGCCTACTTCCACCGCTTTCCCGAATACGAAGTGCTGGCGGCGAATCCGGCCGCGAACGCCGCGATGCCCTGGCTGGCCCCCGCGCCCGCGGGCGCCGAGCGCCCGGTGAACGTCATCGAGCAGATGATGACCGTGCCCGAGGCACGTGAGGTGCTGGTCAACTGGGACACCATCGTGCACCGGCTGCTGTTCAGCCTGCGCATCCTGGCGCCGGGCGTCGTCGCCCCGGAGCGCCTGGCGCAGATCATCGAAACCTGCAGCGTGAACCCGGAATTCGAGCGTATGTGGAACACCCCGGTCGACCAGGACCTCTACAACGATTCGGCCATCCTGGTCCGCGTTCCCGACTCCGGCGAGCTCATCAGCATGACCATGCGCGTCTACAACGTCTATCACCCCGAAAACTGCTCGTACCAGCTGTTCATGCTCACCCCGCGATCCCCCGGCACCCCGACGGTGGACCCCTTCGTGCTCTCGGCCGGAGGGTAGGCGCTGTGATGTTCGGTTCTGTCGAGCCCGTTCCGGAGCAGCCCCTGCTCGGGATGTTCATGCGGTATCGGCGTGAGGCGCTGGGGTTGACTCAGGAGGAAGTCGCGCGGCGGATGTTCGTGAGTCTGTCGCTGTATCGGAAGCTCGAGAACGGCGAACGCCCGTTATCCCCGGACCGGCTGGTGGACTGGTCGCGGGCTATGCAGGCTCCGGTGTGGCTGCTGCGCAAGATGGCTTCGCTGGCGATGCCGATTCCGTCGGCGGTGGAGGCGGGGGTGTGGCCGCCGGTGTTGCGGGCCGAGGATATCGAGCATTTGGAGGCGCTGCCGTTTCCGGCGTTCTATCACCGGACGCCCGAGTACGAGATTCTCGCGGCGAATCAGGCCGCGCGGGAAGCCTTTCCGTGGCTCATCCCGGCGGATGCGGATGCCGAACGGCCGGCGAACGTCATCGAGCAGATGATGACGGTGCCGATCGCGCGTGAGGTGCTGATCAATTGGGAGCTGATCGTGCATCGGCTCCTGTTCATCCTGCGGGTGAACGCGCCGGGTACCGTCGCGCCTGAGCGGCTCGCGCAGATTCTCGATACCTGCCGGTCCAATCCGGACTTCGAGCGGTTGTGGACCACCGATCTCAGCGAGGAGGCGTTCAACGATTCGCTGGTGCTGGTTCGCGATCCCGAGTCCGGCGGTCAGATCTCGTTGACCATGCGCTCGTACAACGCCTGGCATCCCGACAACTGCCCGTATCAGCTGTTCGTGCTGACCCCGCGAGCGGACCCGAGCCCGTCGGTGGATCCGTAGAACGCCGACCGATCCGTCGTGTGCGAATAATTTCCACCGGGATCCGCTGGTGAGACTCGGTGCCCCAATTCGTGCCGGTTCTCCGGGTTGACCGGGGGCGCAAGTGGATCGGATCCTGGTTCGGCGAGATCAACTGCTGCCCGATCCGATTTCCGCGGATCGGGCAGTGGTGTGTTCACGGTATTCCCGTTCCGATGGTGGAGTTCGGAGGGGAATCTCCACCCGCGGGTTTGCGGGTGTGACTCGGTGGCCGCCCGCCGAAGGGGGGCGGGCGGCGCCGGACTCTTCTTATGCCTTGGGGGCTACGTACTTCGGGAAGACCACTTCCGGCTCCGGCAGGGCTACGCCGGGGACGAGCGGGGTGGCGATGTCGGCGAAGGTGCGGTCGGTGGCGCCGAGCAGGTCCAGGATCTTGGCGGCGGAGGCCGGGATGACCGGCTGGACCAGGATCGAGACGATGCGCAGCACCTCCATGGTCACGTAGAGGATGGTGCCCTCGCGGGCCACGTCCTCCGGCGTGCCTGACTTGGCCAGCGTCCACGGGGCCTGGGCGGAGAAGTAGCGGTTGGTCTCGCCGAGGGTGAGCCACAGCTGTTCCAGGCCGAGATGGATCTGCTGCTGGTCGAATTCGGCGCGGACGTTCGCTAGCAAGTTGCCAGCGCGTTCCAGCAGCGCCTTGTCGTCCTCGGTGAACTCACCGGGAGTCGGCACCACGCCGCCGAAGTCGCGGCCCACCATCTTCAGGCAGCGCTGCGCGAGGTTGCCGTACTCATTGGCCAGATCGGAGTTGATCCGGCCGATGATCGCCTCCTCGCTGTAGGACCCGTCCTGCCCGTAGGAGATCTCGCGCAGCAGGAAGAAGCGCACGGCGTCGAGCCCGAAGGTCTCCACCAGATCCATCGGATCGACCACATTGCCGACCGACTTGGACATCTTCTCGCCCTTGTAGTTGACGAAGCCGTGCACGAAAACCCGCTTGGGCAGCTCGATTCCGGCGCTCATCAGGAACGCGGGCCAGTACACGGTGTGGAACCGCGAGATGTCCTTGCCGATGATGTGCAGATCCGCGGGCCAATACTTCTGGAACGACGCGGAATCGGTGTTCGGGAAGCCCGCGCCGGTCAGGTAGTTGGTGAGGGCGTCCACCCACACGTACATGACGTGCTCGGGATGCCCCGGCACCGGCACACCCCAGTCGAAGGTGGTGCGGGAGATCGACAGATCCTTCAGCCCGGCCTTCACGTACGAGACGATCTCGTTGCGCCGGGTCGCGGGCGCGATGAATTCCGGATGGGTCTCGTACAGGTCGAGCAGCTTGTCCTGGTACTTGGACAGGCGGAAGAAGTAGTTCGACTCCTCGGTCCACTCCACCGGGGTCTTGGTGTCGGTGGAGATGCGGGTGCCGTCGGAGAGGACGGTGGTCTCCTCCTCGGTGTAGAAGGCCTCGTCGCGCACCGAGTACCAGCCGGCGTAGGTGTCGAGGTAGATGTCGCCCGCCTCGACCATGCGGTTCCAGATCGCGGCCGACGCCGCGAGGTGATCCTCGTCGGTGGTGCGGATGAACCGGTCGAAGGAGATGTCGAGCGCCTTGTCCATGGCCTCGAAGACATCGGAGTTGCGTGAGGCGTACTCCTGCTCCGGGAGACCGGCGGCCTTGGCGGCCTGCTGCACCTTCTGGCCGTGCTCGTCGGTGCCGGTCATATAGAACACATCGAAGCCGTCCAGCCGTTTGAAGCGAGCCAGGGCATCGGAGGAGATGTACTCGTAGGCGTGCCCGATGTGCGGGGCGCCGTTCGGGTACGCGATGGCCGTGGTGAGGTAAAAGGCGGGGCGTTCGGATGCGCTCATGGTGTGTCTACTCTATCTGCGTGTCCTTCGTCGCTCGCGTGAATATCCCCGTGGCAAGTGTCGCCCGCCTCTCTCTCGGAGTGCGCGCATGAGCGGCCGCCGACCCGCGCCCGAGCCGCCGCAGCCGCTGTCGCCGCTGATCGACGCGCACACCCATATCGACGCCTGCGGGGCGACCGATCCGGAATCGGTTGCGGCGCTGGTGGAGCGGGCCCGCGCGGTGGGGGTGCGGGAGATCGTCACCGTCGCGGACGATCTGGAGGCCGCGCGCTTCGCGGTCCGGGCCGCGAACTGGGACGATCGGGTCTACGCGGCGGTCGCGCTGCACCCGACCCGCGCCAATCACCTCGACGACGCCGCCAAGGCCGAGCTGGAACAGCTCGCCGCGGACCCGCGCGTGGTCGCGGTGGGGGAGACCGGTCTCGACTACTACTGGCCCGGCAAGCTCGACGGCTGCGCCGAGATCGAGGATCAGGTCGAGGGCTTCCGCTGGCACATCGATCTCGCCAAGCGCCTCGGCAAGCCGCTCATGATCCACAATCGTGAGGCCGATCACGATCTGCTGACCGTGCTGCTGGACGAGGGCGCGCCCGAGACGGTGATCTTCCACTGCTTCTCCTCGGACGCGAACATGGCGCAGGCCTGCGTGGAAGAGGGCTATGTGCTGAGCTTTTCGGGCACGGTCAGTTTCAAGAATGCGCATGAATTGCGCGAGGCGGCGAAACTCGTTCCCGACGAACTGATTCTGGTCGAAACGGATGCGCCATTCCTGACCCCGCATCCGTTCCGGGGTGCGCCCAACGAGTCGTACATGTTGCCGTTCACCGTGCGGGCTCTGGCGGAACTACGCGAACAGGATCCGGTGCAACTCGCCAAGATCACCACCGCCAACGCGAGGCGCGTCTACGGAATCTGATCTCTCACACGTTTTTTCGTGTTCGCACCATTCCTGCGTGTTCGCGACACGAGTTGTGATGGTGTGGCATGGCTCACTATGATCTGCCGCGATCGTGATTTACCTGCGGTTCGATATCGGGTCGTAATTTTCGTCCCCGCAGTTCCGCCGGTAGTGGTTGTCAATCCCTGACCCCCTCGTTATCGTACTGTGACCATGCCGGGATTTCCGATGCACGCTTTGGCGAAGATCAACTCGTCGCGTTCCCCGATGCTGTACGGGGCCATCGCGGCGATGCTCGTCACGCTCATCGTCGGGGCGGGCGTGGCCATCATGAGCAAGAAGCAGGTCACCTTCGTCGTCGACGGCAAGAAGTTCGTCGAATCCACCATGCGCGGCGACGTGCGGGGCGCGCTCAAGGACGCGGGCTACCTGCTCACCAGTCGCGACGACGTATCACCCACCGCCGGAGCGCATATCAGCGACGGGGAGACCATCACGCTGAACCGGGCCCGCGAGGTCTCGCTCATCGTCGACGGCACCCCGTCCAAGGCCTGGACCACCGCGCTCACCGTGGCCGAGGCCGTCACCAAGCTGAACTTTCCGGGCGACGTCTTCACCTCGCCCGCCCGGCCCAGCCCGCTGCCGCTCGAGGGCGCGCAGCTGCTGATCACCAATCCGCGCACGGTCGAGTTGTCCGACAACGGAGTTCCCGCCTCGCTGGTCCGCCTGGCCGCGCCGACCGTCGGCGAGCTGCTACGGGTGCAGGGCCGCCCGCTGGTCAACCAGGACTTCGTGCAGCCGGCCGCGAACACGCCGCTCACCGACGGCATGAAGATCACCGTCACCCGCAAGGTGGTCGAGAACCGCACGGAGCGGGTGCCGTTGGATCCGACGGAGAACATCATCGAGGATCCGACGCTCAATATGAGCCGCACGATCGTCGAGAATCCCGGCGTACCGGGCACGCAGGACGTGACTTTCGCGGTGTCCATCGTGAACGGGCATGAGGCGGCCAAGGATCCGCTCAAGTCCACCGTGATCGTGCCCGCCCAGCCCAAGACCGTTCGCAAGGGCGCCAAGCCCGGCACCGAGGTGCCCGAGGTCCGCGACGGCGCCACCTGGGACGCGCTGGCCAAGTGTGAATCCGGCGGCAACTGGGCGGTGAACACCGGCAACGGCTACTACGGCGGCATCCAGTTCGACCAGAGCACCTGGGAACGCCAGGGCGGCACCAAGTACGCGCCGCGCGCGGACCTGGCGACCCGCGAGGAGCAGATCGCCATCGCCGAGGTCACCCGCGCCCGCCAGGGCTGGGGCGCCTGGCCCGCCTGCACCTCGCGGCTCGGCATCAGCTAGACACCCCGGCGCCGGTGTTCGCGGCTCAGTTCGCGATCGCCTCGAACGCGCCCGCCTGGTAGGAGCCGCCCTTGGTTTCAGTGATCACGGCCAGGCGGTTGGCGGCATTGATCATGGCGACCAGGTAGACGAGCGCGGTGATCTGCTCGTCGTCGTAGTGCTTGCGCACCAGCTCCCAGGTCCGGTCCGACACACCGTGATTCGCGTCGGCCATGCGGGTGCCCTCCTCGGCCAGTGCCAGGGCGGCCTGCTCGGCCTCGGTGAAGACGGTGGATTCGCGCCAGGCTGCGACCAGGTTGATCCGGACGGCGGGTTCGCCCGCGGCCGCCAGTTCCTTGGTGTGCGCGTCCACGCAATACCCGCAGCCATTGATCTGGCTGGCGCGCAACTCCACCATCTCGATCAGCGATTTCGGCAGACCCGACTGCATGATCGCCACGCTGGTGTTGGCGAAGCGCTTGCCGAGCTTGGCGCCGAGGTCGTTGGCGTTCAGGTTGAAACGGGGTTCCATGATGTGGTCCTCACTTGCGGTGCTGAATTCGAACGACCACAAGACGGCGAGACCCCAACTGCCGTAACAGCGTCAGCGATGTGACGTGAACCACTGCCGTTCGGTGTTATGCGACGGCCGGTTCCGGCGTCTGGTGGGGGAGACCGCAACAGATCAGGAGCCGCCATGTCCGCGATCCCGGACCCCGCCACCGAAGCCTTTGTGGCGCACCGCAATCTGCTGTTCACGGTCGCCTACGAGATGCTCGGCTCCGCCGCCGACGCCGAGGACGTGCTGCAGGAGACCTGGCTGCGCTGGATCGGCGTCGACCTGGCGACCATCGCGGACCCCCGCGCCTACCTGGTCCGCATCACCACCCGCCAATCCCTCGACCGCCTGCGCGCGCTGGGCCGCCGCAAGGAGTCCTACGTCGGCCCCTGGCTCCCCGAACCCCTGCTCACCGCCCCCGACGTGGCCGACGACCTCGAGCTGGCCGAAAACCTCTCCATGGCAATGCTTCTTTGCCTGGAAACCCTCGCCCCACTCGAACGAGCCGTCTTCGTCCTCCGCGAGGTCTTCACCCTCGACTACGACGAAATCGCCGAAGCCGTCTCGAAAACCCCCACCGCCGTCCGCCAACTCGCCTACCGAGCCCGCTCCCACGTCGCCGCCCGCCGCCCCAGAGGCGTTGTCTCCCAGTCCGATACCCGCGCTGCGCTAGCCGCCTTCCAACACGCCATCGAAACCGGCGACCTCCAACACCTCGTCGACATCCTCGCCCCCGACGTCGTCTTCCTCGGCGACGGCGGCGGCATCGCCCAGGCCGCCCTGACCCCCATCATCGGAGCCGAAGCCGTCGCCGCCCTCCTCTCGGTCGGCCTACCCAACCTGGCCTCGCGCGCCCTGGAACCCGCCCAGGTCAACGGCCATCCAGCCCTGATCCTCCGCCGTGACAACGAGATCGACACCATGCTCGCCGTCCGCGTCGACAACGGCCTCATCACCGCCCTCTACTCCCTACGCAACCCCCACAAACTCTCCCGCCTCCACACCGAGACCTCGCTACACCGCTGAAACAGATTGGGGTCCAGGGTTATCAGTGATCCACATGCATTATGGCGATCCCGGCGCAGTCCTCGGGCCCGCCGGGACGGACCTCGATCCTGATCGACTGCTCACCGCCGATCTGCACGGCGTGCACCAGATGCGAACCAGCGGTGTGCGGCGTCCACGTGGCGACGACGAGACCGTTGACGCCGGCCTCGATCGCGCTCGGCGGATCGAATTCGCCGTCCTGGCTGTCGTAGAAGCTGACGTAGGCGCCGGGCTCGGTCGTCGCTTGCGCGAAATAGGTGCAGCCGGCGACGAAGACCCCCGGATCCCAGGGCGCCGTCACTTTGAAATCCGTGATCCCGGCAGACGCGGCGGGGGCGGTCAGCACCAGGGTGGCTGCCATCGCGCCCATTGTGGAAATCGCGGCCGCCGCGGACCTGCGCGATCGCAGCATGAGGAATCCCCTTCGAATGACAGCGAACAATGAACCGCCACCGACGCTATCGATCGGCCCGCGCTGCCGGGAGTCCCATAAATAGGGGCGCTCCAACAGCCAGGTGAGGGATTACGGCTGGTCGGGGGTGGTGAGGGCGCGGTGGCGGCGCTGCTCCAGTTCGATGAAATCGTCGATCGCGTCGATTTCGCGGCGGACTTCTTCGAGGGACATGACCTCGATCCTGTCAGTGGTGGATGACCTCCGTCAGTTTGGGGAGGACCCGACGTTTCCAGCTTCGCTCGGTGGCGTTGCGGATCATCTTCTGGCGGCGGTCTTCGATGTCGAAACCTGTTTGGGTGAGCAGGAGTCGGGTGCCGTGGCCCTGGGGGTGGAGGGTCCAGTCGATGAGCAAGCGGATGGGGTCGACGGCATGGGGATGTAGCCAGGTGTAGGTGGGTGGTTCGTGGGGGCGGGCGGTGCGGACCTCGCAGAGGATTTCGTCGATCGGGGACTCGGGGGTGGTGAAGCGGAAGTTGATTCCGGGGACGGGCTGGAAGCCGGTGGGGCGGAGTAGCCAGCGCTGCAACAGGTCCGGGTCCGTCAGGGCGCGCCAGACGGCTTCCGGAGGCTGGGGGAAGAAGGAGCCCAGTTCGACGGCGGCGGGGTTCAGGTGGGTGTCGGCGATCATTCGGGTTGGGCTTCCTTGAACTTGGCCTCCATTTCCGCTGCGAGCTGGGGCTTTTCGGCTTCCATTTTCTGGACGTAGGTGACGGCGTCGCCGACGGTGCGCAGGCTGGCCAGGTCTTCGTCGGGGACCTTCACCTGGTACTTGTCCTCGAGTTGGACGGCGATCTCGACCAGGGACAGCGAGTCGATGTCCAGGTCGGTGACGAAGGATTTCTCGAATGTCACCTCGTGCGCTTCGATTCCGGTGACCTCCTCGATGATCTCGGCGATGCCTGCGACGATTTCTTCCTGCGTGGTTGCCACGGATTGGCCTTTCCTCGGTGGATGAGTTGTTCGCAGTACGCTAAAAGCTCCAGCGGGGTGGAGGTTCAAGAAGTTGTGACCGAGGACACACAGGCGCGGGCGCTGGTGAGCATCGGGGAGTTGGCGCGGGCCACGGGGCTTTCGGTGCGCACGATCCGGTTCTATTGCGACGAGGGCATTCTGGAATCCCAGCGCAGTCCGGGTGGGCATCGGATATTCGACGGGGACACTGCTACCAAACGATTGCTGCTGGTGCGGCGATTGCGGGCGCTCGGTCTCGGGCTGGAATCGATCACCGAGGTGCTGCGCGGCGAGCGGTCGATCGAGGAGGTCATCGCCGCCGAAAGTGCCCGGCTGGACATCGAATTCAGGTCACTGGCCTGGCGGCGCGCGTCGGTGCGGGCCGTGGAGACGGCGGCCCCGCTACAGCGGGAGGAGCGACTCGGACTGCTGGCCGCCGCGCAAGACGGTGGGGCGGTGCACGATTGCCTCATCCGATTCTGGCAGCGCATCCTGTCGCCGATTCAGCACCGCGACTGGGTGTGCTGGAATGTGCCGGAGCCGCCTGCCGATCCGACCGTCGACGACGTTGTCGCGTACGCCGAGCTGGCCGCCCTGGCTGCGGACCCGGAGATGAAAAGTGCTGTCCGACGCCAGTTCTGGCGGAATCAGTCGGAGCTGATCAGAGATCCGCAAGGGCTCTACGCCGACGTGGGTGACGTCATGACCGAGGTCGTGCCACTCGTCGCGGCGGGCGTACACCCTTATTGCGGTGGCGAACTCGACCGATACGTCCGCGCCCATGCGGGCGCGCGAGGGTTCCGCGATTCGACGCAATTCCGCGAGCAACTACTGTCTGACTCGACCGACACCGACCAACGGATTCTTCGCTACTGGGCGCTGACGGATCAGTTCTTCGGGGATCGCGTCACAGTAGGCCAGGCCCACCACTGGCTGTACGACGCGCTGACTCAGTCCTGCTGAGCCAGCCGGACGAAGGCGGCGGTATCGAGGGTCTCGCCCCGGGCGGTCGGCGCGATTCCGGCTGCGACAAGCCGCCTTTCGGCCTCCGCGGGCGAACCCGCCCACCCCGCTAGGGCGGCCCGCAGGGTCTTGCGGCGCTGCGCGAAGGCGGCGTCGACCACGGCGTACACGCGCTGGCGGAACTCTTCGTCCTGCGGCCAAGGGGATTCCGCGAATCGATCGATGCGCACCAACCCGGATTCCACCTGCGGCACCGGCCAGAAGATCTGGCGGCCAACGGTTCCGGCGCGCCGGACGGTCCCGTAGAAGCCCGCCTTCACACTCGGCACGCCGTAGATGCGGCCGCCGGGCGTGGCGGCCAGCCGGTCCGCCACCTCCAGCTGCACCATCACGAGAGTGGTTCGGATGCTGGGGAATTCGGCCAGCAGGTGCAGCAGAACCGGCACCGCCACGTTGTAGGGCAGGTTCGCCACGAGGGCGGTCGGCTCGGCCGGGAGATCAGCGTGGGTGACCTTCATGGCGTCCATGGGGACGACCGTCAGCCGGTCCGCGAGCTCGGGGGCACGAACGCCCACCGTCTCCGGCAGGTGCTTCGCCAGCGTCGGATCGATCTCGACGGCGATCACCCGGTCGACCACGTCCAGCGCGGCCAGGGTCAGCGACCCCAACCCGGGCCCGACCTCCAGCACGATGTCGTCGCGGCCGACGCCCGCGGTGGCCACGATGCGGCGCATGGTGTTGGCGTCGTGGACGAAGTTCTGTCCGAGCTGCTTGGTCGGGCGGACGCCGAAGCGCTCGGCCAGCTCACGCACTTCGACGGGGCCGAGCAGGGCGGCTTTTCCACGACCGGCGACTTCGGGTTCGGACATTCTGAAAAACCTATCAAGCTGGGCGAACCGGCGGACAACCGGTCAGGGCACAGTGGGCGCGGCGAAGATGCGGTTGGTGAAGTCGTCCATCGCCGCCCACATCTGCGGGTTGAGCTCGGTGTGGCCGCCGGTGCCGATCACGGACTCGAAGCCGACGCCGTTCGCGGCGAACTGCGCCATCAGCGCGGCGTGCAGGGGCGACGGGACGGTGGTGTCGGTCGCATTGAGCAGCAAGAGGATCGGCGCGTCATAGCCGCGAGTGGCCACGGTCATGTAGTCGCGCAGCACGGCGGAGAACGGCCCTTCGGAGAGGGGGCGGGACAGCACCGACCCCGCCACCACGCCCGCCATCTTGTCGGTGAGCTCGCCCAGGCAGTCGTATTGAACGCTGTCGAGCAGCCGGCGGCCGTAGTCGGTGAGATAGCTGTCGACCTGTGCGTCCGGCCGCGCCGCGCGCATGCCGATCAGGATGGATACGAAGAAGGCGTCGGTGTCCTGCCCGGACGGTCCGGGCAGCGCGGGTACCCACGGTCCGGCGATCGGCAGCACCTTCTCCACGTCGGAGGCCGGGTCGATGGCGACCGTGCCCCGGAAATCCAGCTCGGGCGCGGTCCACACCTGATAGCTCGAACTGCCCAGCGCCGCATGCCCGCCCTGGGAAGCGCCGCTGACCGCCCAGGTGCGCGAGAGTTCGGGCTTGGCGGCGCGGGCCGCCTTGACCATGTCGATGGTCGCGCCCGCTTCGGTGCTCAGTTCGAGGTAGGGGTGCGGCCCGGTGTCGAAGAGCCCGAGGCCCACGTAGTCGGGCGCGACAACCGCGTAGCCCTTGGACAGGAAGAACCGCATGATCGCGTCTTCCTCGCGACGCCGGTACGGCAGCACCTCGCGTTCCGGGTCGGCCTGGCAGCCGCAGCCCGGGCCCAGTCCGGTGGTGCCGTGATCCCAGGCCATGATCGGCCATCCGCCCGCCGGGGGCTGCCCGGCCGGAACGAATACGGCTCCGCTGGCTTTCACCGGCTCACCGTTGGAACGGGTGGTCCAGTATTCGACGGCGGACCCGCCCCAGAGGTTGTGCCAACCGTCGGGCTGGCTGGTTGCTGAAATGAGCGATCCCGAGGGTTCGGCCTGCGCCGACCCGGGAACGCTCAGCAGCACACCCGCCGCCACCGTCGCGACGGTAAGAGCAAATGCACCTGCAATCCGCATGATTCCTCCACGGGGGCGAAGGCCTTCGATGGGCGGAAAGTCTATCGACCTTGATCGCCGGAGATTTGCTAGGTATGTGGCGGGCGTGGCGGCGGCACGCGTCGCCGACCAAATCCGCCATCTCCCACGGTTTTTCACCCGGCTGCCGGGTAGCGTCGCCCCTCGGGAACCAGACCGTGAGGAGAATGCATGCCGGCTCAGCGGATTCGACGGCTCGTCGCTGTAGTCCACGCCACCCTGGGCGCGACCCTGCTCACCTCGGCGGTCGTCCTACCGGCGGGACCGGCGAGCGCGGATGCCGCCGCGAGCCTGGACCGGTTCTATCACCAGGATCTGGAGTGGAAGCCGTGTGACATCCCGGCCCTCGATGCCGCCGGCGGGCTGTGTTCCGGCGTGCGGGTTCCGCTCGACTACGACAATCCGGGCGGACGCACGCTGACCGTCGCCATCTCCCGGATTCCCGCCGCCGATCCGAGCCGGCGGCGCGGCATCCTGCTGTCCAATCCGGGCGGCCCCGGCGGTCAGGGCCTGAAGTACTCGGGCAATCTGTCCAACGAACTCTTCAGCCCCGACGTCCGCGCGCAATACGACCAGATCGGCATGGATCCGCGCGGCATCGGCCGCTCCGATCCGGTGAGCTGCACGATTCCGGTGCCCACCATGCTGTTCTCGGCCGGATTCGATCTCTTCGGCTACGCCCGCGATACCGCGGTCGCCGCGGCGCTGGCCACCGCGTGCGTCGGCACCGACGCGGAGAAGGCCCGGCACATCACGACTCGCAATACCGCGCGCGATATGGATGTCATCCGAGGCGTTTTCGGGGAATCGAAGATCAACTACTTCGGCGCGTCCTACGGCACCTACCTCGGGTCCGTCTACAGCCAGATGTTCGGCGACCATGTCGACCGGATGGTCTTCGACAGCCCGATCGACCCGGAGCGGTACTACGTCGGCCTCTACCAGGACATGGGCCCGATCAATGAGTACGCCCTCGACGACTGGGCGAAATGGGCGGCCCGCCACGACGACGAGTACCACTTCGGCGCGACTCCCGAGCAGGTGCGCGGATTCATCGAGGATCTCATCCGGCGCGCCGCGGGCCACGAGATCTACGGCAGCGGATACCTCGTCGACGAGCACACGATTCCCATGATGCTGCTTGCGCTGCTGCCGAATCCGAAGCTGAACACCAACCTCGCCGAGGTGGTGCGGATGGTGGATTCCGGGGTGTCGGGCGGGCCCATCGATATGGACGCGCTGAAGGCGAAGATCATCGCCGCGGTGCCGCTGGACGCGGCGGCCATGGCGGCGATCATGTGCGGCGACCGGGCCGCGCCGCGCGACCCCGCCTGGTACTACGCGAATGTCGAGGCCGCGCGCCCGACGCAGCCGGTGTTCGGCGCGTTCGCCAACAACATCACCGCGTGCGCGTTCTGGCCGGATCCGATCGAACCGGCCACCGAGATCCACAACGCCACACCGGTTCTGATGGTGGCGAACGTGCACGACACCCGCACCGCGTATCAGGAAGGCCTTGCGCTGCACCGGGATCTGCCGGAGTCGCGGCTGGTCACCTTGGCGGACACCAGGGTTCACGGTGCGTTCCGCCCGGGCCTGAGCCCGTGCGTGAACGGCATCGTGAACACCTACCTGGCGACCGGCGTGCGGCCCGCCGAGGATCTCACCTGCGAGCCCGACTTCTCCTGGTTCCCGCAGTAATTCGCGTTACTGCGCGGGCGTGGCCAGGATCCGATCGCTGAACGCGCCGATGGCATCCCACATCTGGGGACTCACCTGGGTGTGGGTGCCGGTGCCGACCACGGTCTGGAAGTCCACGCCATTGGCGGCGAACTGCGCGGCCAGCGCGGCGTGCAGCGGGGACGGCACGGTGGTGTCATTGGTGTTGACCAGCAACAGGATCGGCGCGTCGTAGCCGTTCACCGGCACGGTCATGTACTCGCTCATGGCGGCCTGGAAGGTCGGATCGTTGAGCGGCCGGGACAGCATGTCGCCGATGCTCAGGCCGTCGACCACCTTCATGATGTCGGCGAAGCACAGGCTCTGGGAGGCGTCCACGGCCTGCTTGCCGCGCGGGGTGAGGTAGCTGTCGACATCGACCTCCGGGTGGGTGGCCCGCAGCCCGGCGAGCATGCTGACCACGAAACCATTGACCGCGGTACCGGTCTGGCCCGGAATCGCGGGCACCCACGGGCCGATGAACGGGGTGATCTTCTCCAGATCGGATTCCGGATCGACGGTGATGGTGCCGCGGAAGTCGAGGTCGGGGGCGGTCACCGACTGCAGGTGCCCGGTGCCCAGCGCGGCCTGGCCGCCCTGCGAGAAGCCGATCACCGCCCAGGTGCGCGACAGGTTCGGATTCGTGGAGCGGGCCGCCTTGACCAGGTCGATGGTCGAGCCCGCCTCGGTGCTGATCTCCAGGTACGGGTGCGGGCCGGTGTCGAAGCGGCCCAGGCCGAGGTAGTCGGGGGCGACCACGGCGAAGCCCTTGTTCACGAAGTACTGGATGACCTTGTCTTCCGCGGGGCGGCTCATCTTGGAGGTGTCGGTCTGCCCGCCGCAGCCGGGGCCCATGCCGGAGGTGCCGTGGTCGTAGGCCATGATCGGCCAGCCGCCCGCGGGGGCCGGGCCGGACGGAACGAACAGCGCGCCACTGGCTTTCACCGGTTCGCCGTTGGATCGCGTGGTCCAGTAATCGACGATGGTGCCGTTGCTGAGACCCCGGAAGCCGTCCGGTGCGGGGGTGGTGGCGATGGTGGTGCCCGCCGCATCGGCATGTGCCGGAGTGCCCGGCAGGACCAGCAGGGCACCCGCCGACGCTACGGCCGCCGTGAAAGCACGCGTCCGCCAACCAACCAACCGCATGAATCCTCCATCAGGGTTTCCCGACCCGAAAATAACCAGTCGTTTACGGGGCTCGAGTTTATCGATTTGAACGGCAGACCAGTATGAGAACACTCTGGCAATTAGCTGGATCGACCGTTGACTCGGTTTGTAACTTGTTCTAATTTCTCGTCATGTCGAGCAGATTTGAAGGCCGTCGCGTCATTGTCACCGGAGCGGGATCGGGCATCGGGCAGGCGGTCGCCGTGCGCCTGCTGGCCGAGGGAGCCCGATTGGTCGCCGCGGACGTCAACGAAAGCGGCCTGGCCGCAACGGTCGATGCCGTGCCCGCCGAGCAACGCGAACGCCTGCGCACCCTGACCCTCGACATCTCCGACCAGGACGCCGTACGTGCCGCCACCGCCGAGGCCCACGAATTCCTCGGTGGCCTGGACGTTCTCGTGAACGCCGCGGGCATCCTGCGCGCCGCCCACACCCACGACATGCCCCTGGAATCCTGGAACAAGGTCATCGGCGTCAACCTGACCGGCACCTTCCTCATGATCCAGGCCAATCTGCCCGCCCTGATCGAATCCGGCCACGGCGTGATCGTGAACTTCTCCTCCACCGCCGCCTTCGGCTCCAACCCGTACATGGCCGCGTACTCCGCCTCGAAGGCGGGCGTGAACGCCCTGACCCACTCGATTGCCCTCGAATACGTGAAAAAGGGCCTGCGCGCGGTCAATATCGTGCCCGGCGGCATCAGCACCGGCATCACCTCCGGCCTGGAACTCCCCGCCGACGCCGACTGGTCGCTCATGGCCCGCCTCCCCGGCTGGATCGAGGGCGGCGCGCTCGGCAAGCCCGAGGACATCGCCGGAGTGGTCGCCATGGCCGCCTCCGACGACGGCCGCTACATGACCGGCACCGAACTCCGCGTGGACGGCGGCGCTCTGATGTAACTGCGCCCCTGACCCGGCCGCACGGTGCGTTCGACTCGCGAAATTCGTGGTACCCGCTGACGGACTACGAGTTTCGAGGAGCGAATCATGCGAGATCTGATCGTCACCGAGAACATCACCGTCGACGGGGTCATCGACGCCACCGGAGGCTGGTTCGGCCCCGCCGACAACGAGACCGAGGCCGACCAGGTGGAGGCCGTGCGCGAACAGTTCGAGGCCGCCGACGCCGTACTGTTCGGCCGAGTCACCTTCGAGGAGATGCGCGGGTACTGGCCGCACCAGACCGACGACACCACCGGCGTCGCGGACTACCTGAACAAGGTCACCAAGTACGTGGCCTCGCGGACGCTGCGAGATCCGCAGTGGGACAACACAACCGTGCTCCGCGGCCCGCTGACCGCGGAGATCCGCGACCTGAAGGTCGAACCCGGCGCGGACATCGTGGCCACCGGCAGCATCTCCCTCGTGCACTCGCTCATGGCCGCGGGCCTGGTGAACGAGTACCGCCTGTTCCAGCACCCGGTGGTACTCGGCCGCGGCGCCCGCCTCTTCCCCGACGGAATGCCCCTGCCCCCGCTGCGCCTGGCCGAGGCCCGCGCCTTCGACTCCGGCGTAGTCCTCCTCCGCTACCGCGCATCAACCAGCCGCGAGTAAACCGACCGGTCACAGATGATTTGATGAAGCCTCGAATCGAAAGGATCGAGGCACATGTCCCTGGAGGAAGTCCGCGGCAAGATCGACGCGATCGACACCCGAATCGTCGAATTGCTGGGAGCCCGCCAACAACTCGTCTTCCAAGCCGCCACCTACAAGCGCAACCCTGACGAGGTCCGCGCCCCCAAGCGCCGCGAACAAATGATGGCCCGCCTCCACGACCTGTCCCTCGAACACGGCGTAGAGCCAACCGTTGTCGAACGCGTCTACACCGCCATGATCGATGAATTCATCGAGCTGGAGCAGCGCCGCCACCAATCCCTCACCGCGACCGACTGACTCAACGTCCGGGTTCGGGGTCCTCGAGTGTCGGGACAACCGGTGATAGGAGCGTGTCGGCCTGCTCCGTGACAACACCTCGGGCCATCCGGTAGACGCGAAATCCGTCCGCATGGATGGGATCTCCCTCATCGTGCACGTATAACAGGCCATACGAACCCGGCGCGAGACGGCCGATCCGGTGGAACGCGTCGATCAGCTGATCGCCATGGCCACCACGGCGATTCGGCCGCCCACCCATGTGAATGAAGTAGTCCCCGTTCATCGCCCGCAGATCCATCAGCGCATACCCGGCCACTTCCTCGATCACCGCCTCGATCTCCCCGAGTCGCAGCGCCCGCTCGTCATCGACCGCCTCGGCGGTGGCCCGCAACGACACCCACCCGTGGTACTCGAACATCGCGCCAGCCTATGTCCGCCGCGCATCTTGATTGGGTGGTCGGCGGAAGCGGGAATGGGCCTGGAGCTACATAAACCGGCTCGCGGCGGCAGGATTCTGTCGAAAAGCCGATGAAAATGTAGGTTCAGGCCCATTCGGCCCGCCAGCCATGTCACCGGAAGCGGGGAGCCTTCACCGCGAGGGCGGTGCGCCCGCGCGGGGTGATGCGCCAGCGGCCTGGGGGACGGGTAGGGGTGATGAGGCCGCGGGAGTTGAGTTGGGCTACGGCGTTTCTGGTGCGCCAGCTGGTCAGGGCCGAGGCCTGTTGGATTTCGGTGGTGGTCAGGGTGTGGTCGGGGGCCAGGGCGGAGAGGACCGCGACCTCGGCGGCGGTCATCCGAGTGGCCTTCGGGCGAGACGGTGCGGATACTCTGCGCGCGTTGGCATTCGGCGATGTCGGCCGGGCGGGTGACTGCTCTGGCGCGGAACATCCAGGTAGCCGCCGCCGACGATGGAGAGGCGGAGATGGGCGGCGTCGGTGGGGTGGGATTCGCTGTGGAACCCCCACCACGACCAGAGGATCACGCTGCCGCAGAGGATCGCGATCATCAATAGGGCCCAGATATCCCAAGGCATTACGGTCTCCTCCCGAGAATGCGTTGTCGGCTGCGCCCGGATTGCGGTTGGGTTTCGGATGTTTGGTTGGCCGGGCTGAGGTCCATCGGACATCGGCGATGGTGTCCGGGGAACGGAGATTTCTGCGCGCGCAGGATTTCTGCGCGTTTTCCCAGCACGCCACCCGATTTCGGCGCAAACTTGATTCGGGTTTCGGAGCCGACACCAGGAGATGGTCATGTCGAAGCGCTCCAGCAATCTGCCGCGCCGCCAACTCGGGCGGTACTTGAGAGAACTGCGTCAGCAGTGCGGGCTGTCCATCGTGCAGGCCGCCAAGCTCGCCGAACGGAGCTCGGGCAGCCTGCAACGGCTGGAAACCGGGGCCACCGAACGGATTCAGCTGCGCGACATCGAGGAGCTCTGCCGAATCTACGATGCGCCCGACTACCTCGGGCCGCTGAAAGGGCTTGCCCAGCAAGCCAATGTGAAATCGTGGTGGCATGAATACGGGGATTTGATTCCCGCTGGATTCAACGTCTACGTCGGATTGGAGTCGGCGGCCGAGCGTTTGACGATCTATCGCCCTGACATGGTGTCCGGTCTGTTTCAGACGCCGGAATACGCACGGTCACTCGATCACACGTATTTCACGTACGAGTCGCCGACCGAGGTGGAGCGTCGCGTGCAATTGCGGATGCGTCGGCAGTCTCTGATCCTGCGCAAGCGAAAGCCCGCTACGGCACGCCTGGTCATCGATGAGGCCGCGTTGCGCCGCGTGGTCGGCGGGCCGAAGACCATGGCCGCCCAGTTGCGCCATTTGGCCGCGCTGCCACCGAATGTGGCGGTCCAAATCCTGCCTGCGGCAGCGGGTTTTCCGCTCGGTGTGGCGCCGGGGCCGTTCACGATCCTGGACTTCGAGACCGACCATGACGGCGAGCCGGTCGAGCCCACCGTTATTTATGTCGAGAGCTACGCCGGTGACTTGTACCTTGAAGGGACGACAAGTGTGGAGCTGTATCGGCAGGCGCACACGGCTATTCGCGCCGCCGCGCTCGATGTGGCCGACAGCAAGAACATGCTTCGACGACTTGCCAAGGAGTTCGCGCCATGAAAGACGATCTGTCCCAGGCCAACTGGTTCAAGAGCAGCCGCAGCGCGGGAGGTAAGGACTGCGTCGAGGTCGCGTTTCTGCGTAGCGGGGTTGGGGTGCGGGACTCCAAGGATCCGGGCGGTCCCGCGCTCGTGTTTTCCGGTGAGCAGTGGGACCGCTTCCTCGCCAGTGGGGTCTGGGTGCGCTGAGCCGCGTCAGGCGGAGACCGACAAGCCCTGGAGGAGGGTGGTGGGGGCGGAGCCGTCGCTGTCGGTGCGGGTGGTGATGGTGAGTTGGACCAGGTATTGGCCGTTGTCGGAGTCGACGATGATGTAGCGGTTGTAGGCCCAGAGGGTGAGGGATTCGACCGTGTAGGTGCCGGTGATGCCTGCCGACGGGTAGCCCTCGAAGTCTTCGGTGTCGGTTTCGAGGTCTTGCCAGCCGGGGAGTTGGCGGGCGTCGGCGAAGGCGTGGGTGAGGAGTTCGCGGGCGTCGACTCGCGGGGTGAAGGTGGCCACGAGGAGGACGGCGTTGTCGGCCCAGCCGTTGACCGGGGGCTGGGTCCAGACGCCGTAGGCGCCGGGGAACATGCCGGGCGGAACCTGCTGCCAGCCTTCGGGGACGCCGACCGACACCTTGGGTGCGCCGGGGGCCGCGGGGTCGACCGGGGCGGCCTGGATCTGGGCGGCGGCCAGGTATTCGGCGATGGTGGTCAACGGGTCTCCTCGGGGCGACGGCGGTGGTCACCAGCCATTCAACACGATGCGGTCGGCGCGGATCGCGCGCATGCGGAAGGGCCGCCCGGTCGTGGAGATCCGGGCGGCCCTGTGGCGGTGATCGAATTCGGTCATCCCTTGAACCCGCGCAGGCGCAGGCTGTTGCTGACCACGAACACACTGGACAATGCCATCGCGGCACCGGCGAGCATGGGGTTCAGCAGGCCCGCGGCGGCCAGCGGGATGGCGGCCACGTTGTAGCCGAAGGCCCAGAACAGGTTGCCCTTGATGGTGCGCAGGGTGGCCCGGGACAGCTTGATCGAGGTCGGGACGGCCCGCAGGTCGTCGCGGACCAGCGTGATGTCGGCGGCCTGGATGGCGACGTCGGTGCCGGTGCCCATGGCCAGACCCAGATCGGCCTGGGCCAGCGCGGCGGCGTCGTTGACACCGTCGCCGACCATGGCGACGACCTTGCCCTGGTCCTGCAACCGCTTCACGACATCCAGCTTGTCGCTGGGCAGCACCTCGGCGATGACCTCCTCGATGCCCACCTGATCCGCGACGGTGCGGGCGGTGGCCGCATTGTCGCCGGTCAGCAGGACCGGGGTGAGGCCGAGCGCCTTCATCTCCGAGATCGCCTGGGCGCTGGTCGGTTTCACCGCGTCGGCGATGACCAGCACGCCGCGCGCCTGCCCGTCCCACGCCACCACGATGGCGGTCTTGCCCGCCCGCTCGGCGCGAAGCTTGGCGTCCGCCAAGGACTCCGGCAGCGTGATCGACCAATCCTCCAGCAGCTCGGTGCGTCCGATCACCACCGCGCGCTCGCCGACCATGCCTTGCACGCCCTTGCCGCCGTGGCTGACGAACTGCTCCACCTTCTCGGTGTCGAGTCCGCGCTCGGCCGCACCGTTCACCACGGCCTTGGCGACCGGGTGCTCGGAGCCGTGCTCGACGGCCGCGGCCACCGACAGCAGCTCGTCGGGATCCACACCGCCCGCCGGAATCGCCTCTGCCAGCGTCATCTTGCCGGTGGTGACCGTGCCGGTCTTGTCCAGCACGACCGTGTCGATCCGCCGGGTCGACTCCAGCACCTGCGGGCCCTTGATCAGGATGCCCAGCTGCGCGCCGCGGCCGGTGCCCACCAGAAGCGCGGTGGGAGTGGCCAATCCGAGGGCGCACGGGCAGGCGATGATCAGCACCGCGACGGCCGCGCCGAAGGCGGTCGCGACGGCCGCGCCGGTGCCGAGCCAGAAGCCCAGCGCCGCGACCGCGATCGCGATGACGATCGGGACGAAGATGCCCGCCACCTGATCGGCCAGCCGCTGCACGGGCGCCTTGCCGTTCTGCGCCTCCTCCACCAGCGAAGCCATCTGCGCCAGTTGGGTATCCGCGCCGACCCGGGTGGCGCGCACGGTCAGCAGACCGCCCGCGTTCACGGTCGCGCCGACCACCGGATCGCCGGGACCCACCTCGACCGGCACCGATTCACCGGTCAGCATGCTCATGTCCAGCGCCGAACTGCCGCTCACCACGACACCGTCGGTGGCGACCTTCTCGCCGGGCCGGACCAGGAATTCCTCGCCGACCCGCAATTCACCCACGGGGATGCGGGTTTCGACGCCGTCGCGCAGCACCGCGACATCCTTGGCGCCCAGCTCCAGCAGCGCCCGCAGCGCCGATCCGGCCTTCTCCTTGGACCGGACCTCGAAGTAGCGGCCCGCCAGGATCGCCGTGACCAGGGTGGCCGCGACCTCGAAGTACAGCGCAGAGGACGAATCACCGCGCTCGATGGCGAAACTGAACGGATGCTTCATGCCGGGCATGCCCGCATTGCCCCAGAACAGCGCGTACACCGACCAGCCGAACGCCGCCAGCGTGCCCAGCGAGATCAGCGTGTCCATGGTGGCCGCGCCGTGCTTGGCGTTCACCCAGGCGGCCCGGTGGAATTGGGACGCGCTCCACACCACGATGGGCGCGGTCAGGGTCAGCGAGAGCCACTGCCAGTTGGTGAACTGGAAGACCGGGAACATGCCCATGGCGACCACGGGCACGGCCAGCGCCAGTGTCACCAACAGTTTGTGGCGCAGCAGGTCCGCGGGTGAGGGTGCCGAATCATCCTCGGCGCTCTCGGTTTTCACCGGTTCGTTGTGGTGCACGGCCGCGGTGTAGCCGGTGTCGACCACCTTGGCGATCAGATCATCGGTCGTCACCGTCTCCGGAAAGCTGACCTTCGCCTTCTCGGTGGCGTAGTTGACCGAGGCGGTGACGCCGTCGATCCGGTTGAGCTTCTTCTCGATTCGGGCCGCGCAGGAGGCGCAGGTCATCCCACCGATATCGAGTTCGATCGAACGCTCGGGTGCCGTGCTATCTCCGAAGCTGACAGCGGCGCTCATGAGTGACCTCCTTCGTGGTGGGCGGGCGCATTCGAATCGGATGCGGCGGTGGCGGTATCGGTGAACTCCGCGGTGTGAACCGCACCGCCGTGCTCGAAGTCGAGGTACAGGCGGTAGTTCCCGTCGCTCGGCGCTTGCGCGGCGAAGACGACATTCGGGCCGGGTGCGGTCTTGCCGACCTCGCCCTCGGGATGGACGTGCAGGTAGGCCAGGTCCGTGGCCCGCAGTGCTACCAGGTGAGCGTACGCGCCCAGGTAGGGCCGCAGATCGGTCACCGGTTTGCCGTCGCGGGTGATGGTGAAGGTGAGTTCACTGCCCGCGGTGGTCAGGTCGCCGGCCAGGGTGACCCGGTAGCCGTCGACGTCGGCGGTCTTGGACACCGGGGGCAGGGGCTTGTCGGTGACATTGCCCGCGGCCGCGAAGGTGCGGCTCAGCACCAGTTCGCCGGGCCCGCCGGTGGGGGAGAAGTCGGCGAACACGCGGTAGCTACCGGGTTCGGCCCACTTCCAATCGATGGACCAGGTGCCGTCGGCGGCCCGCTTCGGGTGCACGTGCCGGAACTGGCTGGCGTCGGAACGGACCACGATCAGATGCAGGTCCTGCTCGTGAAGGTTGTTGTACTGGGTAACCGTGCCCTGCGGTCCGGTGATCCGGAACTGCAGTGCGCCTTGCTGATTGGGGATGGTGGGTGCGGTGATGTCGCCGAGGGTGTAGCCCGATTCACCGGCTTGCAAACCCGTCGGCGCGGCGGCCGCCTGATGTTCGCTGTGGCCGGCCCCGGCCGGGGCCGCGCCGGAACGGTCCCCGACCAGGGCACCGATTCCGAGCGCGGCTCCGAACAAGACGACCAGTCCGACGCCGAAGGCGGCGAACCTGAGTCGATCGTTCACACCGCCACCTCGTATCCGGCTTCGTCGACGGCGGCGATCACATCGGCATCGGCGATCGGGGCGCTGGACTCGACCTGGACCCGGCCGGACGCGAGATCCACATCCACGCTGGTGACACCGTCGATCTTGCCGATCTCCTTCTGCACCGAACCGACGCAGTGGCCGCAGGTCATGCCGGTGACGGTGTAGGTGCTGGTGGCCATGGCGGTCTCCTCGTGTTCGTTCATCCGATTGCGGTTTTGATTTATACGGTGTGGGGGTATCCCCGACATCCAGAAACATACCCCCCATGGGTACCTGGCGCAAGTACTCGGACGGGAAATCTGTCGACTAGGCTGTGCGCGTGCTCTCAGTTGTGCCCAGCCCCGTGATCGTGCGCGCACCCGCGAAGGTGAACCTGCACCTCGGGGTGGACGATCTGCGCGAGGACGGCTACCACGACCTCACCACCGTGTTCCAGGCGTTGTCGCTCAGCGACGACGTCCAGATCGCGCCGTCCTCGGCGCTGCGGGTGAAGGTCACCGGCGAAGGGGCCGAGGAGGTGCCCACCGATCGCGGGAACCTGGTGTGGCAGGCCGCGGTGAAGCTGGCAGATCTGGCCGGGCGCGCGCCGCTGGTGGAATTCAGCATTACCAAGGGCATTCCGGTGGCGGGCGGCATGGCCGGCGGCAGCGCCGACGCGGCCGCGGCGCTGATCGGGCTGAACGACCTGTGGGAACTCGGCCTCGGGCGGGCCGAATTGTCCGATATCGCAGCCGAACTCGGCAGTGACGTGCCGTTCTCGCTGCACGGCGGCACCGCGCTCGGCCGCGGCCGCGGCGAGAAGCTGCTCCCGGTGCTGTCCCGCAACACCTTTCACTGGGTGCTCGCGCTGGCCAAGGACGGACTGTCCACCCCGGCCGTGTTCCGGGAACTCGACCGGCTCCGTGAGATCGGTGATCCCCCGCGCCTCGGCAGCCCCGAGGACCTGCTGCAGGCGCTGGCCTCCGGCGAGGCCAAACAGCTCGCACCGCTGCTCGGCAACGACCTCCAGGCCGCGGCCCTCTCGCTGAAACCCGAACTACGCCGCACCCTGCGCGCGGGCGTCACCGCCGGAGCCCTCGCGGGCATCGTCTCCGGCTCCGGCCCGACCTGCGCTTTCCTCTGCGAGAACGAGGAGGCCGCGGTCACCGTCGCCGCCGAACTCGCGGGCGCGGGGGTCTGTCGCAGCGTGCGCACCGCCTTCGGCCCGGTGCCGGGCGCGCGGCGCATCACCGATCAGCCGGACGCCGCCAAGCGCTGATTCGGGGCCGTCTCCGCTGCTCGGTAGGCTTGCCCGGGGCAAGCATCGACGACACGAGGATTCATGGCCAACCTGATCAACCTTGAAGCGGTCTCCAAGAGCTTCGGCATCAAGCCGCTGCTCGACAACGTCTCCTTGGGCGTTCAGGAGGGGGAGCGCATCGGTGTCGTCGGTCTCAACGGTGGCGGTAAGACCACACTGCTCGAGGTCCTGACCGGACTCGAAGCGCCGGATTCCGGCCGCGTGAGCCGTCGCGGTGATCTGCGCATGGCCGTCGTCACCCAGCGCGGTGTCCTCCCCGAGGGCGCGACCGTCGGCGAGGTTGTGCTCGCGGGACTGGCCGAGGACCAGCGCACCGACGGTGTCGCCGAACACGAATGGGCCTCCAACCCGCGCATCCGTTCCGTCGTCGAGGGCATCGGCATCGCCGATCTCGGCATGGACGCCCCCGTCGCCAACCTCTCCGGTGGCGAGCGCCGCCGCACCGCCCTGGCCGCCGCCCTGGTCCGCGACCTCGACCTGCTCGTCCTCGACGAGCCCACCAACCACCTCGACGTCGAGGGCGTGCAGTGGCTGGCCGAGCATCTGGTGAACCGCCGCAGCGCGCTGGTGGTCGTGACCCACGACCGCTGGTTCCTCGACACCATCGCCAACCGCACCTGGGAGGTGCAGGGCGGCAAGGTCGAGTCCTACGAGGGCGGCTACAACGACTGGATCTTCGCCCGCGCCGAACGCGCCCGCCAGGCCGACGCCAGCGAGGCCCGCCGCCAGAACCTGGCCCGCAAGGAACTGGCCTGGCTGCGTCGCGGCGCCCCCGCGCGCACCTCCAAGCCGCGCTATCGCATCGAGGCCGCCGAGGCCCTGATCGCGAACGTCCCCGCGCCGCGCGACAAGGTCGAGCTGGCCTCCTTCGCGCGAAAGCGCCTGGGCCGCGTGGTGATCGAGCTCGAGGACGCCACCCTCGCCACCCCCGACGGCCGGGAACTGGTGACCGACCTGACCTGGCGGCTCGCGCCGGGCGAACGTGTCGGCCTGGTCGGCGTGAACGGCTCCGGCAAGACCACCCTGCTGCGCGCGCTCGCGGGTGACGTGGACCTGAAGTCCGGCAAGCGGGTTCAGGGCCAGACCGTCAAGATCGGCTGGCTGCGCCAGGAACTCGACGATCTGCCGCTGAACATGCGTGTGCTGGAAGCGGTCCAGGACGTGGCACAGCGAATGATGCTGGGTGACAAGGAGATCTCCGCCGGTCAGCTGGCCGAGCGCCTCGGCTTCACCCCGGCCAAGCAGCGCACCCCCGTCGGCGACCTCTCCGGTGGTGAGCGCCGCCGCCTGCAGCTGACCCGAATCCTCATGGCCGAACCCAACGTCTTGCTGCTCGACGAGCCCACCAACGACCTCGACATCGACACCCTGCAGCAGCTGGAAGACATGCTCGACGGCTGGGCGGGCACCCTCGTGGTCATCTCCCACGACCGCTACCTGATCGAGCGCATCTGCGATTCGACCTGGGCACTGTTCGGCGACCGCAAGCTCACCAACCTCCCCGGCGGCATCGACGAATACCTGCGCAAACGCGCAGCGCTGAGCGCACCGGCGACCAAGGCCCCCGCCCCCGCCGCCGCGAATTCCGCTGCCCCGGCCACGGATTCGGCCGCCTACCGCGCCGCCCGCAAGGAACTGGCCAAGCTGGAACGGGCACTGGAGAAGCTCACCGACCGCGAGAACAAGCTGCACGCGGCGCTCGCCGAGGCGGCCACCGACCCGGACAAGCTGGTCACGCTGGGCGCCGAGCTGAAGCAGGTGCAGGCGGAGAAGGAGTCGACCGAGGAACGCTGGCTCGAACTGGCCGACAACGCCTGACGGCCGGTCCCGAGAAAGCCCGAGGCTGATTATCCGTGCTGGGCCTGCTGGTCCAGCACGGGAACCGGCAGGCAGGTGCGGACGAAACCCGCGCCGAACGAACTCAATTCGATGGTCCGGTAGAGGACCTTGGTGCCGAAGCCGGCGCGCTTGAGCAGGCGTCGCACCTCGGGCATGGCTTCCAGCAGCTGGTAGCGGTTGGGGTTGCCCAGCGCCTCACGGGTGAGGTGGATCAGGCCGAGGCGGTCCAGGTTCGCCAGGTACTCGTTGATCCGGTTCGGGTAGCGCAGTGCGGCGTCCTCGCCGAGCAGGTTGAAACTGCCTCGGGGCGAGGTTCTTCCGGTGCGGACCTCCACCGCGGGCTGCGGACCGTCCAGGTAGAGATGACGCACGATGCGCGCCTCGTCGGGGGCGAGCTCGCTCAGGATGCGGGCGTAGGCGGTGTGGTGATGGTTGTCGTCCTCGGCGTGGAAATCGGCCGAGCGGCGCAGCAATTCGGCCCCGCGGGCGCGTAAGACGCTGGTGGGACTCGGATCCGGAGTGTGCTCGGCGGCCTCGGGCGGAGTAACGCCCAGGGCCTGGCGCACCGAATGCCTTACCTGCGCACCGGCATCGGAGAGGATCGCGCGCGGCGGCTGTCCGGCCATGCTCCCGCGCAGTACCACCGAGGTGACGCCCAGCGCGGTGTGCAGGCTCCAGAAACCGGCCTCGACCGCGGCGGAGACGGCCACCGCGACCACTCCGGCGGTGGCGCGCACCGGCCCGGCCGACGCGGCTTTCTCGTTGGGGGACACCGGTACCGGCAGCGGCGCGGGCTCTCGAACAGCGAGTTCCGAACCTGTGCGAACACCGGGTTCGGTGCCGACCGCGTCGGGATCGTCGTCGCCGCTGCCGGATTCGGTTATAGCCATGTGCTCGCCACTCCTGTACCGAAGATCAGGAGGTGAGCGTAACCGGCGATGAGCCCCAGCGCGCCGCCATGGACGAACAAAAGCCATTCATCTTGTTTGATGGCCGATCGCAGCATGTCCACGAACTCCGGCGGGGGCAGCGCCGACATTTGTTTGGCGATGTACTCCTGCACCTGCTTGCCCTGGCGGGCGTTGAAGGCCGGGTCGGCGAAGGCGATGGGCGCGATGGTCATCGCCTCGGAGGTGAACGAGTCCTGCAGCGAGTCGTATTCGCGGCCGCCCAGGGCGAACTTGACCACCGACTTCGCGGGTCCCAGCGCACGGTCGGCCGCGGGCTTGAGGGTGTCCTGGAGCATCTGCATTGTGCGGTCCGCGCGCGGCCCGTTGAGCAGTTCGTCGCCGATATTGGCAACGGTCATGATCTCGCTGGCCACCAGATCCGCGTAGCCCTCGGTGATCTCGTCCTGCCGCTTGATCAGCAGGCCCTGCCGCCACGGGCACCACCACTTCGGGTAGGCCGGTTCGAAGATCAGGTTGATGCCGATCCAGTTGACCACCCAGCCGATGATCACCCCGCCGATCGGCAGCACCACCAGCGACGACCACCCGGTGAAATGCAGAATCGCGACCAGCACCAGACCCATGGGCGCGCCGAAGTAGAAGCCGAAGTTCTGCATGAACCGCAGTTCCTTGGCGCCCAGCACCTGGAACACCGAGTTCAGCATCTGCGGGCGCGCCTGGAAGTAGCGAATGGTCATCGACTTCACGTCGAGCAGTTGGTCGATGTTGTTGCCGAGTTCGTCGGTGAGCTCGCGCAGAATGTCGGGCAGTTGCTCGCGCACCCGGCTGTGGATCATCTCCCGGACCCCGTTGGGGAGGTTGTACCAGAGCTGCGGATGTTCGCGTTTGAGGATGTCCTCGACTATGTCGCGAATCTGGAGATCGGCTATTTCAACAAAGTGCTCGGCGAGCTTGTCGGGTTCCAGTTCCCGATAGAAATCGGCGACATTCCCGAGTTTCGCCAGCCCCTTGTCCACCGCGATGCTGGCCATCTTGTCCGCACGCGACGGCACGATCCCCTGCCAGCCGATCCGCCCGTCGTGCTGCAGCAGCGGCAGCACCTGAATCCGCTTGGGCAGCAACGGAAAAACCGTCGCCAGCCCGGGCAGCCGGAAACCGTGGAAGCGGATCGGCTTGAACAGCATCAGCACGCCGGTCCAGTTGGTGATGTAGCCGATCACGCCCGTGAACAACGGGATGGTGATCAATTCCATGAGGATTGTCGGATGTACCCCGAAGACGCTCTCTAGCACGACACCCTCCTGCCGACCTGCCGACCCGCAACGCACCGCCGTCGGCGTTACTACCCCATCGGCGATTCGGACCTTACTGGCTCTTTAGGAAGCGAGTCCAGCCACAGAGTGTCTGAGTCGGAGATCTCGGTCACACTGGCCGGGCTCGATGTTCCTTCCTCCCGATGGGACCACGAGAATGGCGGGGACCACATCCATATCGTGTCCAGTGCGGGCGTGTTGGGGGTCATGTGCGTCATCAGCGGCGGACATGGACTGGGGTAATCTTTCGTCTGGCTCGAGGGTTCAACATGCCCGAAGGTCCGTCGGGGGCAATAATCTTGTGAACGATTGGGTTCACCTGGCGATAAGCGGAGATGGACGTGGCGGAAGACAGGATCCCGGGGCAGGACGTGGCCCGGCCGGGACCTCGTGCCGTGGAACGCAGTTCGGATGTGGAGCAGCGGCAGATCAGCAATGAGGCCCGCCTGATCCGTGGGGCATTCCGGGCGGCCGGGCTGGCGGTGGGCACCGCGGTGCGGGGGACCGAGTGGGCGGTCGGCACCAGCTTCGAGATCACCAAACAGCTGACCCAGGCCGCGCTGGACGGCGAATCCTCCGCCGATATCGCCGAGCGCACGGGGGCGGCGCTGCGGTCCATCGCGCGCAGCGCGCTCGGCGTCACCGAGGGTTCGGTGCGCGAGATCGTCAGCTACGTACCGACTCCCATGGGCGCGCCGCAGCAGGCCATCACCACCACCACCGGGCTGCTGCGCTCGGCCACCACCGAGGATCTGCGCCGCCGCGGCGACGCGCTGCTGGCGCGCTCGGCCGATGTCTACTTCACCGAGGACGTGCACCCGGCCTACGACCGGATCCTCGATCAGCTCGCGCCCGACGAGGCGCGCATCCTGCGCTTCATGGCATTGCAGGGGCCGCAGCCGGCGGTGGACGTGCGGACCAATCGGCCGCTGGGCATCGGATCGGAGCTGGTCGCGGGGGATCTGACCTCGGTGCCCGAGCAGTCCGGCGTCCGCTACCCGGACCGTGCCCGGCACTACCTGATCAACCTGAACCGTCTGGGTCTGACCATGACCTCCGAGGATCCGGTGGTGCTCTCGCGCTACATGGTGCTCGAGGTGCAGCCGGTGGTGGAGCAGGCGCTCAAGAAGGCGGGCCGGGTGCCCAAGATCGTGCGAAAGAGCCTGCGCCTGACGGAGTTCGGCGAGGATTTCTGCAACACCTGCTTCTCGATCAACGGCTGACTCGGTATCCGGCTGATAGCGATCCGGTACAAATCCGTGCCGAACCCTGAAGGTTTCCGACACCTGATGGGATTGTTGATGGTATGGATTCCGATGCCGTCGCCGCGATCAGCCGGCTGAAGTTCCGGTACCTGCGCGCGTTGGACACCAAGGCGTGGGAGGAGTTCGCCGACACCATGATTCCGGAGGCCACCGCCACCTACAGCGAGTACCTCCAGTTCGAATCGCGCGACGCCTTCCTCGCCTTCATGCGGAACACCCTCGGGCCGCACGTCATCACCGAACACCGTTGCGACCACCCGGAAATCGACGTCGACGGCGATACCGCCACCGGCACCTGGTACCTGGCCGACACGGTCCTGATCCCGGGCCACAACATGCTGCTGCGCGGCGCGGCCTTCTACACCGACCGCTACGTGCTCTGCGACGACGGCAACTGGCGCATCGCCCATACCGGATACGAACGCACCTACGAGGTCGTGCTCTCGCTCTCCGACCTACCCAGCCTGCGCCTCACCTCGAGCCGCTGGGGCCTGATCGCCCGCGACCCGGCCGATTCCCCGCGCATCGAACCCAGCTCCGACGGCACCGGCACGATGGGCTGAGGACTCCTATTCGGCTCCGGCGACCAGCACTTCGAGGGTCAGCTTCGGCATTTCCTTGCTGATGTACTGCAGCCGCCACTTGTCGCTGAACAGCGCGAGGATCGCGCCGTCGGTACGGGTGAAGACCTCCACGCCGCGCTGGCGGCTCAACTCCTCGGCCGATTCGGCGTCGGTGCGCCGGGCCAGCTGGTACGGCAGATGGTCGAGCTGGGTCTCGACATTGAACTCGGATTGCATTCGGGCCGTGACGACTTCGAACTGCATGGGGCCGACCGCCGCCAGCACCGGCGACTGGTCGCCGCGGGCGTCATTGCGCAACACCTGCACCACGCCCTCGGAGTCGAGCTGATCCATGGCCTTGCGGAACTGCTTGTACTTGTCCGCGGTCTTGGCGCGCAGCGAGGCGAAATGCTCGGGCGCGAAGGACGGGATCGGCGGGAACTCGACCTTCTTGTCCACGTACAGCGTGTGCCCGGGGGCCAGCGCGGTCGCGTTCACCAGGCCGACCACATCGCCCGGGTAGGCGGTGTCGACGGTGGTGCGCTCGCGGCCGAACACGGTCAGCGCGTACTTGGTCGCGAACGGGCGTCCGGTCTGCGCGTGGGTCACCACCATGCCGCGCTCGAACTCACCGGACACGATGCGCATGAACGCCAGCCGGTCGCGGTGCGCGGTGTCCATGCCCGCCTGCACCTTGAAGATGACGGCGCTGAACGGCGCGGTGGTCTCGCGCGGCTCGCCCTTGACGTCCTTGCGGGCGCGCGGCGGCGGCGCGAGCTCGACGAGCGTGTCGAGCAGTTGGCGCACACCGAAATTCAGCATGGCGGAGGCGTAGATGACCGGGGAGGTGTGCCCGGCCAGGAACAGTTCCTGATCGTGGTCCTGCCCGGCGGCCGAGAGCAGTTCGCTCTCCTCGGCGGCGGTGGTCCACGCGTCGCCCTCGCGCTCGGCGGCCTGCTCGGGCGTGTAGTGCTCCTCGGGGGCGATGGTCGCGCCGCCCGCGGTGCGGGTGAAGTGGATGTACTCGACGGGCGCGCCCTCCGCGCCGCGGCGCAGCAGGCCGCGGAAGTCGCCCGCGATGCCGACCGGCAGGAACAGCGGGGTGGGCGTCAGGCCGATGCGGTCGACGATCTCGTCCAGCAGTTCCAGCGGCGCCTGGCCCGGCCGGTCCCACTTGTTGATGACGGTGACGACCGGAATCCCGCGATCGCGCGCGACCTGAAAGAGCTTGAGCGTCTGCGGTTCCAGGCCCTTGGCGGCATCGATGAGCATGACCGCCGCGTCGACCGCGGTCAGCACGCGGTAGGTGTCCTCGGAGAAGTCGGAGTGACCCGGGGTGTCCACCAGATTGATGACGCAGTCGCCGTACTCGAACTGCAGCGCCGTGGAGCTGACGGAGATGCCGCGCGCCTTCTCCATCTCCATCCAGTCCGAGACGGTGGACTTGCGCCCGGCCTTGCCGTGGATCGCGCCCGCCTCGGAGATCTTCTTGGCGTGCAGCGCGAGGGCCTCGGTCAGCGTCGATTTACCGGCGTCCGGGTGGGAGATCACCGCGAAGGTGCGCCGCCGCGCCGCCTCGTCGGCCAGCCGCCCGGCGGTCGCAGAGGTCGCGCTGGCAGTCGGGGAACTCACGGGGGACTCCTTTTGTGCGGACGAGGCAACCGAACCAGGGTACGCGATCGGCCCATTCGTCCGACCGGCCGGTCCCAGCTCAGGCGGGTGTTCCCAGGTACCGGTCGATGGCCGCGGCGACGAGGGCGGACAGATCGGCCTCGGGCGCGATGGCCTCGAGGCTGCGATTGCCGGCGAGCACCGCCAGGCCGTGCAGGTTGGTCCACAGGCCCATGGCGCGAGCGCCGGTCGGGTCGGTGACACAGGCGTCGACGAGTTCGCGCCAATAGCGGAACAGCGGCAGCGAGACCGTCTCGCGCAGGTTCTCGCCCGCGCCCTCGAGCAGGTCGTGGCGGAACATGAGGGTGAACATCTCCGTGCGCCGGACGGCGAAATCGACGTAGGTCAGGCAGGCGCGGTCGACCCGGGCGCGCGGCGAATCCGCTTGGACCGCTTCGATTTCGGCCCACAGATCGCGATATCCGACCGCGGCGATGGCGGCCAGCAGCGAATTGTGGGTGGGGAAATACCGCCGCGGCGCGCCGTGCGAGACCCCGGCCTCGCGGGCGATCGCGCGCAGCCCCAGCTGCCCGGCCCTGGCCTGCTCGAGCATGGCGACGCCCGCCGTCACCAGCCGTTCCCGCAGTGGCTCAACCGAAGTCATGCGCCACATTCTCGCCGCAACGGTAGACAGTGTCTACGCCGGTGGGGTAGAAAGGCTTCGAGTAGACACTGTCTACGGCCGCGACCCGGGAGGAATTGCATGTGGTACTGGCTGCTCAAGCACGTATTGGTGGGGCCGGTGCTGCGGCTGCTCGGACGACCCAAGGTCGAAGGGCTGCACCACGTTCCCGCTGAGGGGCCGGTGATCATCGCGGCCAACCATCTGGCCGTGGTGGATTCGCTCTACCTGTGCCTGGTGCTGCGCCGGAAGGTCACCTTCATCGCCAAGCAGGAGTACTTCACCGAGGGCGGCTTCCGCGGCCGCATCAACCGCTTCGTCATGAACGCGACCGGTCAGGTGCCGGTGGACCGCACCGGCGGGAGCGCCGGATCCGACTCCCTCGCGGCGGCGGTGAAGATCCTGGAGTCGGGCGGCATCTGGGGCATCCATCCCGAAGGCACGCGCTCACCCGACGGCCGCATCTACCGCGGGCGCACCGGCGTGATCCGGGTGGCGATGCAGACCGGCGCTCCGGTCATCCCGGTCGTCCTCTCGGGCACCGATCGGGTCAATCCGCGCAATCGGCGTTTCCTGCGCCCGGCCAAGGTTCGCGTTTCCTTCGGCCGCCCCCGCTATTTCCTTCCGGCCGATCAGCAGGCCGTGCGCCGGGCCACCGATGAACTCATGGCCGAAATCGTGCGGCGTTCCGGCCGCCCGTATGTGGATTGCTACGCGACCACTTTCAAACAGCGGGCCGCGTAAATCAGCCCCCGAAAACGAGAACGGCCGGTGGTTCGGATCCCGCGCGAATCCGAACCACCGGCCGTCGGTCCCTCAGCCGACGCTGGAGGCGGAACCGCTCGAGGTGGCGCCGCCGCCGGCGCCGCCCATGCCCTTCACCAGGCTGTCGATAATGCTGGTCAGCGGGGTCAGCGAGCTGCCGGTCCCCGACGGCTTGGTG
>NZ_BAAFGR010000044.1:0-48985 GCF_041154655.1 Nocardia sp. JMUB6875 | reverse complement strand
GGCGCGGCCCGCGGCGAAGAGGCCGGGGATGGGGCGGCCGTCGAGGTTGAGGACGTGGCCGTCGAGGTCGGTGTGGAGGCCGCCGAGGGTGAAGACCGAGGCGCCGGTGCCGCGGCGGTCGCCGGATTCGGAGGGTGGGCGGATTCCGGCCTTCACGTCGATGGCGGCCAGGGGCGGGGTGAGGGGGCGCAGCCAGCGGGGTGACTTGTGGTGGTCGAGATCCACACCGTGCGTGGCGGATTCGTTGTAGCGGGCCAGGGTGGCGACCAGCGAACCGGCGGGCAGTCCGGTGAGAGTCTCGAGTTCCTCGGGGGTTTCGGCGACGTGGGTGGGCTGCACGCCCCAACGCTGGGGTTCGGGGACGTCCTCGAAACCCTCCTCATCGACGATGACCCAGACCGCCGTGTCGTCGCCCGCCCAACTGCCACCCATGTTCTGGCGGTAGAGCGCGTGCTGGCCGATGCGGCCGGGATAGGTGTCCTCGTTGATGAAGCGGCGGCCCAGGCCGTTGACGACCATGCCGCGCGCGGCCAGCCCGGGGATGAGCGACATGCCGACCTGGCCCGCGGACATGTGCCGCACGGCCGCGCCCAGCGCCTGGGCCATGCGGATGCCGGAGCCGTCGTCGGTGCCCGCGCTGACCTTGGTGTGGCCCAGCAGTTCCGGCGCGTGCGCGGTCAGCATGTCGTCGTTGTCGACGAAGCCGCCGGTGGTGAGCACGATGCCGCGGCGAGCGCGAATGGTGAGCTCCTGCCCGTAGCGGCGGGCCACGGCTCCCACGACGCTGCCGTCCGCGTCGACGATCAGCGCGCTCACGTAGGTGTCGAACTGGGCGGTGGCACCGGCGGATTCGGCGGCGGCGGACAGGCATTCCATCAGCAGCTTGCCGCCGAAGTCATTGGCGGTGGGCCGATGCCCGCGCGGGGCCGGGGCCGCGGATTCGGTGAAGGGCCAGCTGTTCTCGCCCAGCCACATCAGCCCGTCGTCGGTGGGCGGCACCCAGGTCGGGGCGTCCCACATGGTCGGCTTGAACGGCACGCCGCGGTCGACGAGCCAATGGAAGTGCTCGACGCTGCCCGCGCAGTACTCGTCGATCTTGGCGTGGTCCGCGCCCGCGCCGAGGGCCGCCTTCAGGAAGGCCGCCATGGCCTCGGGAGTGTCGTCGTAGCCGCAGGCCAGCTGGATCGGGGTGCCGCCGCCGAGGTAGATCTCGCCGCCCGACATGGCCGACGCGCCGCCGGGCCCGCCGGACCGGTCCACCACCAGCACCTGTGCCCCGGCGTATGCCGCCTCGAAGGCCGCCGCCGCGCCCGCCGCGCCATAGCCGACAACCAGCACATCGGTCTCGATGTCGTAGTGACCCACCGCCGCGGCCGCCCGCGGGGTGACCGAATTCCGCACTGTCATGGTTCGACCGTGCCCGCTGGTAGGGCACTTACTTAGCGGTACATCTTGCTGACCGATTCGCAGATCCCGTTGACCGGGACTGTGACCCGTCGCGTGACTGCGCAGTGTGGATGGTGTGTGAACGGCGTCACTGTGGTTGGGGACGCCTGCACGAGGAGGAGAGTCAATGCGGATTCTGGTCACCGGGGTCACCGAGCCGAGCGGCCGGGCCGTGGCGCGCATGCTGCTGGCGGCGGGCCACGAGGTGGTCGGGCTGGACCGGCAGCGCCACCGCTATGTGGACCCGCGGGTCGAGGTGATCGTCGGCGATCTGGCCGATGCCGCGACCTGCGCGCGGGCCGTCGCGGGCGCCGATGCCGTCCTGCATCTGGCGGGCACCGGGGTCGCCGCGATCGCGGCGGCCGCCAAGGATTCCGGCGCGCGCCTCGTGGTTACCGTTGTGGCCGGGGCTGATTCGCGTGTGGAGAAGATCGTCACCGGTTCCGGCGCGGACGCCCTCGTCGTGCGCACCGCCCTGGTGGCCGGACGCCGCATGGACAAGGGCAGCTGGCGCGCCCTGGAGAGCCTCACCGGCGGCAAGGGCAGCATCCAGGTGCTGCACTACGACGACTTCGAACGCTTCCTGGTGCTGGCCGCGCTCTCGCAGCGCGGCGGCGTGGTCGAGCTGGCCGCGCCGGGCGACGTGTCCGCGGCCGAGGTCAAGCGGGTCTTCGCCGACGCGGGCGTGAAATACAGTGCGTGGCTGCCGAAGTCGTCGTCCACGCAGACCCGGGTGGATACGGCCGCCGCCCGCCAGGAGTGGGGCTTCCGCTGCGGCTGGACCGCCACCGAGGTGATCACCGATGTGGCGCGCGGCCTGCACGGGCGCAAGAGCGGCGGCTCCGGCATCCGCGATCGCCGCGGCGCGATTCCGCTGCCCACCCACGTGGTCCCGCAGAACGCGCCGACCTCCGACGGCTACAAGTTGACATCCGCTGCGCCCGAAGGACTTCAGGGCGAATTCGACGATCTGATCGACGACCGCATCCCGGTCTACACCGCCACCAATACCTCCGAGGCGCTGCCCGGCCCGCTCACGCCGCTGACCATCGACCTGCAGGCCGGCGCCATCCGCCTGGGCAACGAGGCCATGGGCAATATGATCGCGATCGGGGGAATCGCGTTGGAGCACTGGGTTTCCCGGGTCACCAGCGTGCTCGGCCACAATATGTACATCAACGCCTCCATCGGCGTCTTCTCCGCGCAGAACATGCCCGGCTGGGACGAGGAGAGCGTGCGCCGCGACGTCTACGGCACCATCGGCGATGTCGAACTGCACCCCAAGGGCCGTCCCGCCATGCCGACCGGAATGGCCGCGCGCGCAGGCACTTTCAAGGCCATGGGCCGGGTCGCCGCCACCGCCCTGAAGTACAGCAAGACCGCCGAGCACATCAATGCCGCCTCGCACGCGGAAGCGCTGACCCGCGACCAGATCTCGGAGCTGACCGACGAGCAGCTGCACGCCCGCGCCCTGCTCTGGCGCGACCGCCTCAACCAGGCCTGGCAGGCGGCCTCCATCGGCGTCATGATGACCGGTGCGGCCACCGCCGCCCACAAGGGCGAGGTCAAGATCGACCTCAACCGGCTGGAATCGGCCAAGACCATGCTGGCCGTGGAGCGGCTGGCAGCCCTGTGCCGCAAGGACGCCGGGCTGCAGGAGGTCGCCAAGACCGGTGATGTGGGCGCGGCGCGGGAGAAGTCGCCGGAATTCGCGCAGGCCCTCGACCAGGAGCTGGCCAAGATCGGCCACCGCGGTCCGGGCGAATGCGAGCTCATCAACGCCACCTTCGGCGACCGCCCCGAACTGCTGGTCACCGCCGCCGGTCGGGCCGCGGAAATGCCCGCGCCGCACCGCGAACCGGTGCCCGAGCCGACCAGCCGCACCGCCAAGATGGCCGTCGGCGCGACCGTCTACCGCGAGCGCGCCCGCGACGCCGTCGTGCGCGTCACCAACTGCCTGCGCCTGGCCACCCAGGAGCGCGCCGCGCGCCTGGTGCGGGCGGGCAAGCTCACCGAGATCGAGGATTCGGCCTTCCTCAACCTGGACGAGATCCTCTGGGCCCCGGCCGATCTGAAGGAGCGGGTGGCCCGCCGCCGCGCCGAGCGCACCAAGTTCCAGGCCGTGCGCATGCCCGATGTGGTCAACGGACCGTGGGAGCCGGAGGAGATCTCCGGCGCGATCGCGGTGGGCGACACCATTTCCGGGCTCGGCGTGAGCCCCGGCGTGGTGGAGGGCACCGTCAAGCGCGTCATGACCCTCGACGACGATATCGAGCCCGGCGACATCCTGGTCGCCGCCGTGACCGACACCGGCCACACCGCCATGTTCGCCTACGCGGGCGCGGTGGTCACCGATATCGGCGGCGCGGCCTCGCACGCGGCCATCGTGGCCCGCGAATTCGGCGTCCCCTGCGTCGTCGACACCAAGACCGCCTCCGATGCTCTGAAGGACGGGCAGCGGGTCCGCGTGGATGGCGCGGCCGGAACCATCACCCTGCTCGCCGATATCGAATAGCCCACGCCCCCAACCCGATCCAGGCCCTTCCGCCGCGCTGCGGCGCAAGGGTCCGGATCAGTGCGCCCTCGTCACCGACGACCGGGGCCGCACCGCAAGCCCGGATCGACGTCCCCCTCCAGGTCGGTCCGTATCGAAAGGAATACCCCCAGTGACGATCTCGCGCGCCGTACGCGGCACCCTCACCGGTGTAGCCGCCACGCTCATCGCCCTCACCCCGATCGCCGTCACCCCGGCGCTGGCCGCGCCGGTGCCGGTGCTGCAGTCCCCCAAGGGTGTGTCGCTGAACCTGGCCTCCGCGCCGAATGCCCGTGACCTGAGCGGGATTCCGACCAAGGGTGGCGCCGGGAAGGTCAAGGAGGGTTCGGTGTACCGCACCGACGCCCTCAACAAGCTGAGCGACGCCGAGCAGCAGCAGCTGGTGTCGGCGGGCATCGCCGAGATCATCGACTTCCGCTCCCCGACCGAGCGCGGCGCGAACCCGGACAAGGTCCCGGCCTCCATCCCGGTGAAGTCGCTGCCGGTCTACGACCCGAGCAATGACTTCTACCTGTTCGTCGCCAAGGCCATTCAGGGCGGCCCGGCCGTGCAGCAGCAGCTGCTGGGCGACGGCAAGGCCCAGCAGTTCATGGTCGACTACTACAAGTGGCTGGTCACCGATGCCACCTCGCGCTCGCAGTTCAGCGCGGCGCTGAAGGAGATCGCGAACGCCAACGGCCCGGTGCTGTTCCACTGCACCGCCGGTAAGGACCGCACCGGCTGGATGTCGGCCATTCTGCTCAGCGCCCTGGGCGCGCCGAAGGGCCAGATCTACAACAACTACCTGGAGTCCAACGACACCCTGGCCGCCTCGAACAAGGCGACGCTGGACGGTCTGGTCGCCAAGGGCCTGGTCACCGATCCGTCGCTGTTCACCCCGATCCTGGGTGTGGACGCCGCCTTCCTGGACTCCTCCTTCGACGCCGTCGCGGCGACCTACGGCTCCTTCGACAACTTCCTGTCGCAGGGCCTGGGCATCGACGACGCGACCGTCTCGGCGCTGAAGTCGAAGCTGGTCGGCAAGTAGAACCTCCGCAGCGCAGCCGAGCTCGCGTGTGGGAGCCGGGTTCGGCGGAACGGTCCGGGGCAGCCTGCCCCGGACCGCGTTGTCTCGAAAGGAAATTCGCGTGACTGTTTCACGTGCCATGCGCGGAACACTGACCGGCGTGGCCGCCGCGCTCATCGCCGCCGTACCGATCACCGTGACCCCGGCGGCGCTGGCCGCGCCGACGGCCTCGATCCTGCACCAGGCCCCCGTCGGCGCGGACTTCAAGCTCGCCGCCGCGCCCAACGCCCGCGACATCGGCGGCACCCTCGCATTGAACGGGAAGATCAAGTCGGGCCAGGTGTTCCGCGCCGACGCGCTGAACCGCCTCACCGACGGCGACCGGCAGACGCTGGTCTCGGCCGGGATCACCAAGATCATCGACTTCCGCAGCCCGACCGAGCGCGCCGCCAATCCGGACGCGCTGCCCGCCTCGATTCCCGCCGAATCGCTGCCGGTCTACGACCCGAACAACGACTTCTACCTGTTCTTCGCCAAGGCCGTGCAGGGCGGGCCGACCGTGCAGCAGGAGATGCTGGGCGACGGCAAGGCCGCGCAGTACATGCGCGACTACTACAAGTGGATGGTCACCGATCCGACCGCCCGCAACCAGTTCGCCACGGCGCTGAAGGACATCGCGAGCGCCAACGGCGCGGTGATGTACCACTGCACCGCGGGCAAGGATCGCACCGGCTTGATGACCGCGATCCTGATGCACATCCTCGGCACCCCCGAGAACAACATCTACGACAACTTCCTGGCCTCCAACGACCGCCTGGCCGCGAGCAACAAGGCCACGCTGGACGCGCTGGTCGCCCAGGGCCTGGTCACCGACCGTTCGCTGTTCGAGCCGGTGCTCGGCGTGCAGCGTGACTACCTGGCCTCGGCCATCATCCAGGCCGTGTCATCGTTCGGTTCGCTGGACCGCTTCGTCTCCGAGGGTCTGGGCATCGACGACGCGACCACGGGTGCGCTGCGCACCAAGCTGATCGAGAAGGGTGGCCTGTCCACCGGTTCGTTCGGCGGATAGCCACGGGCCCGGCCGCAGAGCCGGCCGGGGGCCTTGTACCACGAATGCCGACGTCGCGAACGGGACGACGTCGGCATTCGTTTGTCCGCGTCATGTCCGCTTCCGCCCGGATGCGTGCGTGCGAAAATTCGCATGGTGCACGAGATTTGGGAACTGGACGGTCGGCGCACCCGCTCGGTGAGTGCGGAGAATCCCACCGGTGAGCCCGGCGGGGGCGGCCGGGCCATTTCCGGGACAGGCGCATTCGCGGCGGCGGGGCTGGGGCGCGGGTGGAAGGTCTCACCGTCGATCGATCTGCCACCGGGGGAAACCGCCACGCTCGCCGATGTTTCCGGGCCCGGGGTGATCCGGCATCTGTGGCTGACCACCGATCGCGGGCTGCTGCGCGACTTCACGCTCCAGATGTATTGGGACGACGCCGTGGAACCCGCGGTCGCGGTGCCGCTGGGCGACTTCTTCTGCAACGGCTGGGAGGAGCTGGCGCTGATCAACTCCGCCATGGTGGTGGTCGCGCCCGCCGGGGGCCTGAACAGCTACTGGCCCATGCCCTTCCACCACCGGGCGCTGATCACCCTGCACAACGGCTCGCAGCGCACCGCGCCCGTCTACTACCAGATCACCTATCTGGAGGAGGAGTTACCGGGCGCCGCCGGGTATCTCCACGCCCGGTGGCGCTGCAGCGATCCGCTGGGCAGTCCGGCCGAACATCCCATCGTCGAAATCGAGGGCGGGCCGGGCCGGTACGCCGGCACATATCTGGCCGTGCAGCCGCGCGCGGCGGGCTGGTGGGGTGAGGGCGAGCTGAAGTTCTATCTCGACGATGACGCCGAATTCCCTACCGTGTGCGGCACCGGTACCGAGGATTATTTCGGCGGGGCCTGGAATTTCGATCTCGAAGGCTCTTATCACCCCTACTCATCCCCCTATCTGGGCATGCCGCAGGTGTTGCCGCCGCATCGAATCTACGAACCGCACCAGCGATTCGGCATGTACCGCTGGCACATTCCCGACCCCATCTGTTTCGACCACGGGCTGCGCGCCACCGTACAGGCCCTGGGCTGGCGCGAGGACGGGCACTACCTCCCGCTCGACCAGGCGCACGTGGCCTCGACCGCCTTCTGGTACCAGGCACTCCCGTGATGCGCGCGCTCATTCCGGCCGGTCGCATCCGGTGCGGTCCGCGTAACGATTGCGGGTAAACGGGAAGAATGCGATTGCTATTGCGTAAAACGCGTCGAACGCGCGGCGCACGGGTGCATGGTTATTGCTATGCGCGCCTTGGTCGTCGAGAAGCCCGGACAGTTCTCGGTCGAATCTGTTCCGGATCCCACACCCGGCGCGGGTGAAGTGGTGATCCGAGTGGACGCGGTCGGCATATGCGGTACGGATATCCATATCGTCGAGGGTGAATTCCCGCCCACGCCCTATCCGATCGTGCCGGGGCACGAATTCGCCGGGGAAGTCGTGGCGTTGGGCACACGTGGTCGAGAAGCCGCGGACTCGGCCGGGGTGCGAGTGGGTGATCGGGTGGCGGTGGATCCCTCGCTGTTCTGCGGGCGCTGCCACTACTGCGCCATCGGGCGCGGCAACCTCTGTGAGAACTGGGGCGCCATCGGCGACACCGTGGACGGCGCCATGGCCGAGTACGTGAAAGTGCCCGCCGCCAACTGCTATCGACTACCGGGGCACGTGCCGCCCGCGCACGGCGCACTGGTGGAACCGCTCTCGTGCGCGGTGCACGGATTCGATGTGCTGCCACGGCAACTCGGGTCGCACTATCTGATCTACGGGGCGGGCACCATGGGGTTGCTCATGCTGCAGCTCGCGATCGCGGCCGGTGCGGCGTCGGTGTCCATGGTGGACACCAATGCCGATCGGCTGGCCATCGCGCGCACGCTGGGCGCGGACGCGGCCACCATCTCCGCCGACCATATGGACCGGCCGGAGGGCTGGGAGATCGTGATCGATTGCAGCGGAACGGTGGCCGCGATCGAGGACGGGCTGTCCCGGGTCCGGCGCGGGGGCACCTATCAGCAGTTCGGCGTCGCCCCGGCGGCGGCGCGCGCGAGCATCTCACCGTTCCGCATCTACAACGACGAGATCAAGATCGTGGGGTCGATGGCCGTGCTGCACAGCTTCGGCCGGGCCGTGGACCTGGTGGGCGAGGGCGTGATCGACGCCGACACCGTGATCACCCACGATTTCGCCCTCGACGAATTCGGCGATGCCCTGCGGACCTTCCGCGCGGGCACCGGACGCAAGATCCAGCTGCATCCCGGAAGACGGGCGGCACGATAGACAGGTAGGGGCCAATGACGGTCGTTGCCGGAGTGGATTCGTCCACACAGTCCTGCAAGATCGTGGTGTGCGACGCCGATACCGGAACGGTATTGCGGCACCGCCAGATTCCACACCACGACGGGACGGAAGTGCCGCCGGACATGTGGTGGGAGGCCCTGCGCGCGGCGTGCGACCGCATGATGCGCGATGTGGAGGCCATCGCGGTGGCCGGGCAGCAGCACGGGCTGGTGGTGCTGGACGCCTCCGGGCATCCGGTGCGGGACGCGCTGCTGTGGAACGACACTCGCTCGGCGGAGGCGGCCTCGCAGCTGGTGAACGAGCTGGGCGGGCCACAGGCGTGGGCGGACGCGGTGGGGAGTGTGCCGCTGGCGGCGCATACGGTGGCGAAGCTGCGATGGTTCGCGGATCACGAACCCGAGTTGGCCGACCGAACAGTCCGTGTGCTGCTGCCGCACGACTACCTGACTTGGCAACTGCGCGGCGGGGATCCGGACACCGAACCCACCACGGATCGCGGCGACGCCTCCGGGACCGGATACTGGTCGCCCGCCGACGGAACCTATCGGCCCGATCTCTTATCGATGGCCTTCCGTGGCCGCAGTCCGGCGCTGCCCCGGGTGCTCGCGCCCGCCGAGATCGCGGGACACACTCCCGGCGGCCGATTAGTGGCGGCGGGCACCGGTGACAATGCCGCCGCCGCACTGGGTCTGGGCATCGAGGACGGCGATGTGGTGGTCTCCCTGGGCACCAGCGGCACCGTCTTCACCCGCGCCACCAGTCCCAGCGCCGACCCCTCCGGCGCGGTCAACGGATTCGCCGACGCCACCGGGGCCTTCCTGCCGCTGGTGTGCACGCTCAACGCCGCCCGGGTCCTGGACGCCACCGCCGTCCTGCTCGGCACCGACGTCTCGGGCCTGGAGGTCCTCGCCGCCCAATCCCCCGCCGGCGCCGACGGTCTCATCCTGTTGCCGTATCTCACCGGCGAGCGCACCCCTAATCTCCCGCACGCCACCGGCAGCCTGCACGGGCTGCGGCCGCACACCATGCGCCCGCATCATCTGGCTCGCGCGGCCATCGAGGGCATGCTGTGCAATATCGCCGACGGCCTGGATCGGCTGCCGACGATTCCGCATCGAATCCTGTTGATCGGCGGGGCTTCCCGCTCGCGGTTGATCGCGCACGCGGCCGCCACCATCTTCGGCCGCACGGTCACCGTTCCGAATCCGAGCGAATACGTGGCGCTCGGTGCAGCTCGCCAGGCCGCCTGGGCGCTGCGCGGCGGTCCCCGCCCACCGCGCTGGCCCATGCCCGCCGGGACCGAATTCCATTCGCTCGCCGGGGGAATCGGCGCGGCCATCCGCCAGCGCTACGCGGAGGTCAGGGACACCTACTACCCCTAACCGGCCTTCCCATAGACAACCGGCCCATCCGACAGATAGTCATCCCACGTCTTGTGCCGAGTGATGTAGTTCCGAATGGCGTCCCGAGCGATCTCCTGCTTCGACCGCCCCTCCATCGCCGCCTGCGCACTCAGCGCAGCTTCTTCGTCCTCGCTGAGCCGCAAAGTCCATGCCACCGGGAAGTCATACCACCTCGAGGTGTCCACGAGCGACACAACTCTGAAATATGACACTTTCACAGTGTGTCGTCGGTGGACGCGGGTGGTTACTTACGCCAGAGGAAGTGGTGGGTCACGCCGCTGGGGCTGGGGATTTGTTCGAGGTAGAAGCGGTCGGTGAGTTCGTCGGGGGTGGCCCACAAGCGCTCGCCCTGGCCGAAGGCGACCGGGGCTACCGCGACGTGAAGGGTGTCGATGAGGTCGGCTTCGAGGAAGGCGCGGATGGTGGCCACGCCACCGCCGATGCGGACATCTTTGCCGTCGGCGGCTTCGAGGGCGTGAGCCAGGGCTTCCTTCGGGGAGGCATCCAGGAAGTGGAATGTGGTGCGGCCGCGAGTGATCGAGGGGCGCACGTGATGGGTCAAAACGAATACCGGTGTGCCGAACGGGGGTTCGTCACCCCACCAGCCCTCCCAGTCATAGTTCTCCCACGGGCCGCGCTGTGGGCCGAATTTGTTGCGACCCATGATCTCCGCGCCGATATTGCGATGCCATTCGCGGGTGCAGTAGTCGTCGAAGCCCCAGCTGCCGCCGGGCTCGGTGCGAGTGGGGGCGTGGGCGGTGGCGCCCGACCAGGCGAACAAAGCGGTCGGATCCCCGTCGCCGAAGGGGCGTTCGAGGCTCTGATTCTTCCCGGCCCCGTATCCGTCGCTAGAGATATTGAAGTTGTGAACTCGCACCATCTGCGTCATCGACACTCCTTCTGGTTGCAACATGCAATCAGTTTCGAAGCTACCTAGACTGATCTCGTGCTGCAACCAGTTGTCACCGACAAACTGCCGGTACCACGCGGCAAGTCGGGCTGCCCGATCAACATGACGGTCGAACTACTCGGCGACCGATGGAGCCTGATCGTGTTGCGCGACATCATGTTCGGCGGCTGGACCCACTTCCGCGAACTACTCGCCGGCTCCATGGAGGGCATCGCCTCCAACATCCTCTCAGCCCGCCTGTCCAAACTCGTCGAGGCCGGCCTGCTCACCCGCGACGACGACCCCAGCCACCGCCAAAAGGTCGAATACCACCTAACCGAGGCAGCGATCCAACTCGTTCCGGTCCTGGCCCAACTCGGCGCCTGGGGCGCACGCTGGCTCGACACCACCCCCGAACTAACCATCCGCGCCGAACTCCTAGCCGCAGGCGGCCCCCCAATATGGGACCGTTTCATGGCCGAACTCCGCAACACCCACCTACACCGCAAACCCTCCCCCACCGACGGCGTCCTCGCCGACCTCACCGCCGCCTACGAAGCCGCCGCCGCTCGGTCCGACGCCAGCCACCCCTGACCCGGTGCACAGCGGCACGCCAACCGCCCCACCCAACGCCACACCCGCCCAGTTGACAGTCAGCTGGGCTTGTCATCATCGAGGACGAATGCCAATCGTTTCTGCTCCATACCGACTCGACAAGACCAGTAGCAATGACGATGAGGGTTTCGACGCCGAAGCGAACACGCTGACAGAGGATGATGCCGAGCTCCTGCTCGGCTACCTGCGATCGGCCACATGCGTTCTCGCAGCGCCGGGGACCACAGAGGACCCTTTCGCACCTGGTAACCCGAATGCACGTGTCCGTATCGGGATCGTGACCGACGGTGCATGGGTCTGGCAATTGGCATGGGAGGACTACGTTGAATATCGCAGAGCCGCTCCGCCGACCGAGTTCATAGACCATGCCAAGAGCCACGGTTGGGTTGCTCCGGAGCTGCCGGAAGAGCGCCTCCTCGAGATCGAGCGCGAGCATCTCGGCCTACCGGACGAATGGCCCGAGGTGTCGTACGGCTAAGTGCGCTTCTGCGGCACGTCATTACGGCGCTGTCTACGGACTAGAGCGACAGCCCACCTGCGCACAGGGTCGCGAAACGTACGCTACTAGCCGCGAGTCGTGCTGACCGAACCGGCCAGCGAGTCGCAGCGGAAGATCAACCGGTGCAGGTGATCCGGTGCCCGCGGATCACACCGTCATGCCGAGATCAGGTCGATGGGCCTATTCCTACACAAACCGGCGCCAGCGAGCAGGTTCCTGCGAAATGCGGGTGCCAAAATGTAGGAATAGGCCCATCCGTGCCCGCCGAGCCGATCACCGAACGAAGCACTCATCTGCCGCATTCCGCGCTAACCGAAGCGGCCAGAGGGCCGTTCGCGGCGATGGTCGACAGCGCCCTGATGCTGACTCGAGACGACCTCTGGTACCGATTCATCGTCTTTCCGCCGGGCGGGCCGGGATGGGCCTCACGGTCGATACGGGCACGGATGGCCTCGACGGAATAGCGGTCGCGACGGTGCCGAGCCGGGGGACGGATTGCGGTCTGTGCGGGGCGCAGGGCAGCGAGGGTGGTGGCGGTGAGCGCGGCCAGAATGGCAGCGGTCAGGCAGATTTCGAGGTGCATGGTTGGCCTTCGGGGTGAGTGGCGAGGTAGTCGCGTGCAGCTGTGCGGCGGGGGCAGGGTGGGGTGCAGGTGGCGTGGAGGGATTGGATGCCTTCGGCCCGCTGGCGGGTGAGCGGGACTATGCGGGGGTTGCGGCAGTGGTCGTCGATCCAGGCGGGGGCGGGCATCACGGGTTCGCCTCGGTTTCCGGTTTGTGGGTGACGAGGGCGCGGAGGGTGGCGCGGGCGCGCTCACGCACCCGGCAGGTGGTGCGGTCGCAGTAGTGGTGTCGGTGCCAGGCGAGGTTGGCGTCGTCGTTGGTCAGTGGGCCTGGATCGGCCTGGCAATCAAGCAGATTCATGACAACCTTCTCGATCGTGACGGATGGGGTGCGCCCGGCGCGGGTGACGGAGTGGGGCCTCCGGCCGGGCGCACCTCAATTGGACGCATCGACGCCGGGGCGAGACCCCGAAGCGGTGACTCCGATCCGGATTCGCCGAATCACCTGCACGACCACCGGATTCGGTGGGACGCATACACCGAAGCGGTGATGAGAACTGTCCGAAGTGGGTGCGGGTGACCACTCGAAACGGAGGACTCGGTCATGACTGAGGGCGGGGTCGGTTCGACTGTGCCGTTGCGGCAGCTCGGACGGCTGATGCTGGAGTGGCGAAACCGGTCCGGCCTGAGCCAGGCGCATGCGGCCGAGTTACTCGAAATGGGCGCAACGAGCCTGGCGCGCATCGAGAAAGCCGAGATCACGCGGGTCAGGACCGGTGTGATCAAGGAGGCGTGTGGGATCTACGGTGTGCCTGCCGATATCGCCGAGGGCATGGTGCGGCTCGCACAGCAGGCCAAGGTCAAGAACTGGTGGCACTCGTACGCGGATCTCATGCCCCGGAGCCTCGATGTCTACGTCGGGCTGGAAGCCGCAGCCAACGGTTGCGTCACCTACCAGCCGGAGCTGATTCCCGGTCTGCTTCAAACCGAAGCCTACGATCGCGCGCTACTCAGCAAGCGGTGGCCCGATGATCCTGTGGACGAACGCGATCGGCGCGTACAGATCAAACAGCATCGACAGCTGACGGTCACGCGCAAGCATCAGCCACTGGACCTCGATGTCGTCATCGGGCAGGCCGCGCTGCACCGTCTGGTGGGCGGACCCAAGGTGATGGCAGCACAACTACGGCATCTCGCGGATTTCTCGACGCGGGACAACATCGCCCTCCGCATCCTGCCGTCCCACGCCGGCTTCCCGGACGGAATATCGCTGCCGCCCTACGTAATTCTGGACTTCGGCACGCCGCCTCGCGGCGAGCCCACCGAGCCGCCCGTCGTCTACCTCGAGGGCATAGTGGGCAGTATGTACCTCGAGGATCCCGATGATGTGCGGTTCTTCCACTCCGCGCACCACGCCCTCCGTCGGGAAGCCCTGGACGAGACAGCTTCGCGAATTCTATTGAGACGGATAGCAAGGGAGTACGCACCGTGAACGTGCAGCCAGCCGATATGCAATGGTTCAAGAGCAGCTACAGCCAAGCAGGCGGGGAATGCGTCGAGGTGGCATTCCTCGACGGCGGGGTTGTCGGGGTTCGGGATTCGAAGGATGCTGGCGGGCCCGCGCTGATGTTCGCGCCTTCAGCATGGGATGCGTTCGCCGGCCGGGTGAGGAACGGCGACTTCGGATAGCTGGCGGGCCGACTACAAATCGCCTCCGGGGCAATGTTTTCACTGCGTGGCGGCGCGGTGTTGTTCGCGGGCCAGGAAGTGGGCAGTGGCCTTGGTGGAGTCGTAGAGGGCTCGGTAGTGGCGGTAGTAGGAGTCGTAGTGGGTGCTGCGCAGCGGGTCTGGGTCGATGGTGGTGATGATCGGGTTCCAGGCCGAGGTGTCGATGCCCAGGGCTTCGGCGGCGAGGAGGGCGTCGCCGAGGGCTGCGCCGACCGTGTCGGCCGGGAGTTGTTGGGGGAGGCCGGTGATGTCGGAGACTATGCGGGTCCAGAGGCCGCCCTTGGTGCCGCCGCCTACGGCTACCAGGCGGGTGGCGGGGGCGCCGGCGGTGGACATGGCCTCGAGGTTGTGGCGGACGCCGTAGCCGATGCCCTCGAGGATGGCGCGGTAGAGGTCGGCGCGCTCGTGGGTGAGGGTGAGGCCCGCGATGATGCCGCGGGCGTTGGGGTCGAACAGCGGGGTGCGTTCACCGGCGAAGTAGGGCAGGACGAGCAGGCCGCGGCTGCCGGGTGGGACGTGGGACGCCTCGTCGAGCAGGTCGATGAAATCGCTGCCGGTGAGGCCGCGCAGCCAGTCGGTGACCGCGCCGGAGGTGGCCATGCCGGCGGCGGAAGTGTATGTGCCGGGCCAGGTTCCGCAGGTGGTCCACAAGCCGGGCTGGGGGTTGGGGGCGGTGAGCACCTGGGTGAGGAACATGGTGGTGCCGTACATGATCATGCAGTCGCCGGGGGCGCGGACGCCGACTCCGGCGGCCTCGGCCCAGGCGTCGATGGTGCCGGTGGTGACGGGCAGACCGGCGGGCAGGCCGGTGGCTGCCGCCGCCGCGGGGGTGACGTGGCCGACTATCTCTGTGGGCCACGACAATTCGGGGAGCCGCAGGCCGGGTGCGACGGATTCGGCCCAGTCGAGGGCCCAGTCGCGGGCCATCAGGTCGTACATGGGGACGCACTGGCTGGCGGATTGGTGGTCGAGGACGTAGCGGCCTGTGAGGCGGTGGACCAGGAAAGAGCTGGCCATCAACAGCATTCGGGTGGACTGCCAGACCTGCGGCTCGTGGCGCATGAGCCAGCGTAATTTCGGCCCGACGGCTTGGCTGGTGAGTGGTGAGCCGCAGCGCTCCAGGACGGTGAGCGGGCCCAATTCCGCGTCCAGCTCCTCGATTTCGACGCCCGCGCGAGTGTCGACGCCGTAGAGGATGGCCGGGCGCAGCGGCGTGCCGTCGGCGTCGGCCGGGAGCAGGCACGGGCCGATGCCGCTGACCGCGAGGGCGTCGATGGGATCGCCGTCCGCGGCGGCAACGAGTTCGCGGGCGATGGCCAGGAAGTCGGTCCACCACACCTTTTCCGCGTCATGCTCCACCCACCCGGGCCGCGGAGTCGAAACCCGGTGCGGGCGTTCGGCTCTCATGGCGATCATGCCGTCGTGGTCGACCAGGACGCCCTTGGATCCCGAAGTGCCGATATCGATGCCCAATAGCATGTCAACTCGCCCTGGTGAATTCGTCGAGGGTGACGCCGAGCAGTCCGCAGGCCGCGCGGACGGTGGCGCGGTGATCACCCGGTACGGCGTGAATGTGGTTGGCGCCGAAGCGGGACAGGAAGTCCCCGGCGTCGGCGTCGAGTCTGGTGAAGGCGTGCGGCCACTCCCAGGTCGACTGCTTCATGAGCGACTCGTTGGTGGCGTCGTCGTAGGTCTCGAACTCGCCGAGCATCAATTGCATTCGGTAGGAGCCGTTTCGGCGGGTCAGGCGGGCGAAGGTCATCTGACCGGGGGCGGCCAGATGGTGCACGGACGCGCCGCCGGCGGGGAAGAAGAACACCTCGGGGTACAGGTGGACGCGGGACAGGTTCTCGGCCGGGTCGTCGCTGCGGGCCGCGAACCAGGTGGCGTGCTGGCCGGAATTGCACAGGTCCCAGATGTCGCGGTCGGCGTGATAGTGGCGGACATCGGCGAAAAGCACCGGGGTGCCGGTGATTCCATGCAGCAGGCGCATGGTGAGCGCGCCGTCCATATCGGCCTCGGTGGCGCAGATATGCGGCTGCTTGGGGCCGTTCCAGTCGTACGGATCGTTGAGGAAGGCCTCGGTGATGTCCATGGTCGCGAAATACTGGGTCAGCTCCGGCTGGCCCTTGATGCCGGAGAAGTCCAGATGCCATTCCGCGATCAGGTCGCGCATGGCCAGGTAGGAGCGGATCTGGCGTTCCAGCAGCTCGGGGGTGAGCTTGCGGCCGTCGTAGTGGACGCCGGCGGCATTGCGCTCCAGCCACTCTCGCGCGGCCTTGGCCTCACCGGCGTCGGCGAGTTCGGCACGGCGGACGATCTCCCACTGGTCGATCTCCTCGACGTCGATGCCGAACACGCGCTGCCATTGATCGGTATTGGCGACGGCAGTGTTCATGCCCATGGGCCTGCCGCCGATGCGGCCGAAGGTGCTGCCGCGCAGGCTCGCCACCGCCGCGGCGGCCACGGCGCGCTCCCCGATGGCGGCGATGAGCTCCGGATCGGCGGGATCGCCCCACAGCCGGGCGTGTTCGCGACCGATCTGATCGAGCGCGCCGCCCGCGGCCAGCATGCCGACCATGCCCGGCTGCACCGGATCGATATTGGACAGCAGCAGCAGAGGGCCCGGCAACGCGCCCGCGGCCAGCATGGTGAAGTGCGGGAACGCCCACACCGCGTAGTGCAGGACGGTCAGATCCACCCCGGCCGCGGCCACCTTCCGGGCCACCGCCACCGCCGCGTCATTGCCGCCGATGGGTTCCCTGCCGCGAATCACGGTGTGCCCGGCCGCGGTCAGCTCGGTGACGAGCCGATCCTCCGCGGTCCGAATGAATCCGACAATTCCGCCGTGCACGTAGTCGCGGCCATCGGAAAGACTGATCACGCCGATGCGGGCCATTGCCTGCCTCCCCACGGTGGGTGGACTCTCGACTCCCGTCCAGAATCCCAGTTCAAACCACACGCCACGCCCGAAATCGGATTATCGGTCGGGTCGGCGGGGAACTCCGTCAGGTTGGGAACACCAAGGGGGCCAGCGCGACTCCGCCTTGCGCCCAGCCCGCGTGGGTGATCCAGAGGGCGCCGTCGTGGGCGATCACCTCGGCGGCGTGCGCGGGAATGTGCCCCACGCGGTCGGACGTGTCGAAGTGAAAAGGGTTGTCACTGCGGAAGATCTCGGTGCCGACGTAATCAGGGCGAGGGCCGATCAGGAGATACCAGGCGTCGGCGTGCTCGAAGACGAACGGCGATTCGGTATTGCCCGCGCCGGTGCCGACGGTCGGGTCTTTGTAGGCGATGCGGCGCTCACTCCAGCGCAGCAGGTCGCGGCTGGTGCGATAGGCGACGATGTGGTTGCCGCCCTCCGGAGCGCTGGTGGCGCAGTAGTAGATGACCCACCGGTCATGCAGTCGCAGGACCATCGGGTCACGGGCGTCGTAGCCGTCTCGGAACACCGGGCTCGCCGGATGCCGGGTCCAGTGGAACAGGTCGGTGGAGGTGGCCAGGCCCATACCCGTTGCGGTGCGGTCGGTTCCGCCGCCGTCGTAGAACATGAGGTAGCGGTCGCCGTCGCGGACGACGAACGGAGCCCACAGATGGGTCTCGCCGCGCGCCGGGTCCACGGTCAGGACGGGCGGATGCTTGGTCCACGGGCCGTGCAGATCTGCGGCGGTCGCGTGCGCGAACTCGGTCTCGTCCCATGGATCGGCGGGTTCCGGGTGGGTGATGCCGAACAGATGCCAGCGACCGTCGGCGTCGCGGATCACGGTGTGGTCATTGATGTACCACCGCTGCCCCGCTTCGCCCGGGTCATAGATATGCCTGAACTCCCCCGCCCGCACGCCGCTCATCTCCACGCCTTCCATCTAGGACCTGATCGGTCCTACTTCCCTTCGACAATGGATTCATGCCCGCGATCTCGCTGCGAACCCTAAACCGCACCCTGCTGCTGCGTCAGCGGTTGAACGAACGCGTGACCATGCCCCCCGCCGACCTCATCCGCCACCTCGTCGCGGTCCAGGCCCAGGAACCGAACTGGCCCTACATCGGCCTGTGGACGCGACTGACCGACTTCCGCCACGACGACCTGGCCGCACTGCTGCGCGACCGAACCATCGTGCGCGCCACCATGATTCGCCGCACCGTCCACCTCGCCGACGCCGCCGACTACCGCTGGCTCTACCCGACGGTGCGCCCGGGAATCGAGCCCACCCTGCGGTCGATCTACCTCCGCGATGCGGTCGAGGGCCTCGATATCGACGAATTCGCCATGGCCGGAAGGGAATTGCTCACCGGCAAGACCGTCTCCCGCCGCGAGCTCGGCAAGCAGCTGGCCGCCCGCTTCCCCAACCGCGAACCGCGCGTCCTCGTCCACGCCCTCGGCGTCATCCACCCCCTCCTCCACGACGCCGACGCGGGCGCCTGGGGTGCCTGGCGCGGCCGCTCGGTCTCGGTCTCCCTGGCCGAAGAATGGCTCGGCGCACCTCTGACCCCAGCTCCCCAACCAGAAACCTTGATCCGCCGCTACCTGGCCGCCTACGGCCCCGCCACCACCGCCGACATCCAAGAATTCGCCGGCGTGACCCGCCTGGCCCCGGTGATGTCTCGCCTCCGCCCCGAACTCCGTGTCCTCCACGACGATTCCGGCCGAGAACTCTTCGACCTCCCCGACGCCCCACTGGCCGACCCCGACCTCCCGGCCCCGGTCCGCTTCCTCCCCGCCTTCGACAACTCCTGCCTCGGCCACCGCGACCGCACCCGAATCATCAGCAATGAGGACCGCACCCGCATCGCCAAAATCGCCTCCGGCGGGGTCCCCTTCTACCTGGTAGACGGTTTCGTCCACGGCCGCTGGGACCTGGAAGGCTCCACCATCCGCGTAACCCCCTGGCACCCCCTCTCGAAGTCCAATGAGGCAGCAGTCCGAGCCGAAGCCGAACACCTCCTGCCAGTGCTCGCCCCCGACGAGCCCGGCAAGATCATCATCGAAACGCGCCGATAAGTTTCACCGGCACAGCCATTTCGGCGGTGGCGATGAAACGTCAGGCCTTCAGGGCTTGTGCCAAGTCGGCCCAGAGGTCATCCGGGTGTTCGATGCCGACCGAGAGGCGGATGAGGTCGATGGGGATGGTCGGGACTTCGATGGGCCAGCGCCGGCGGCGTTCGAGCATGGATTCGACGCCGCCGAGGCTGGTGGCGTGCACCCAGAGGGTGGTGCTTTCGCAGACGTGTTGGGCAGCGGCCGCGTCGCCGCCGAGTTCGAAGGCGAGGATCGCGCCGAAGCCCGACATCTGGGTGGCTGCTCGGGCGTGGCCGGGGTCTTCGGGCAGGCCGGGGTAGCGGACTCGGCTCACGCGTGGGTGCTCGAGTAGTCGCGCCGCCAGGAACGCGGCGTTCGATTGGGCTCGCTCGAGTCGCAGTGCGAGCGTGCGCAGGCCGCGCAACGCCAGCCACGCCTCCATCGGGCCGGGGATCGCGCCCAGGCTCCTCCGGCGCAACTCCAGGGCCGACCACTGTTCATCGGACTTGGTGCTGACGGCACCGAGTACTACATCCGAGTGGCCCGCGATGAACTTGGTCGCCGAGTGCAGCACGATGTCGGCGCCCATGGACAGCGGCCGCTGCAACAGCGGCGTCGCAAACGTGTTGTCCACGACCACAATGGCGCCCGCGGCATGTCCCGCCGCCGCGAGTGCCGGGAGGTCCGCGACCTCCATGGCCGGGTTGGTCGGCGACTCGAGCCACAGCAGGTCCGCACCGACTACCGCGGCTGACACTGCCGCAGTATCAACAACACTCACTCGATCGACGGTGAGCCGCCCCGTCGCCGCTTGCTGATCCAGCAGGGCCAGCACTCCGCTGTAGGCATGCTGCGGCGCGACAACCCGACCACCGACCGGTACGAGATCGCAGATCGCCGCGGCGGCCGCCATCCCCGACGCGAAGCTCAGGCAGCGTCCGCCCTCCAAGGCACCGAGGGTCTCCTCGAGTGCCGTCCAGGCGTCATTGCCGAAGCGGCCGTAGCCCGTGTCGCCACCCGCGATATAGGTCGAGCTGAAAACGGGTGACCCACCCAACGGCGCGTCCGGGACCCGAGCGGGCCGACCGGCGTGCACGACGACGGTGGAGGGGTCCAAATCAAGCGTCATGCCTGCACTGTAGGCAGCGACATACCGCCGCCGCAGAGCAGGCCATCGCGTCGGTCATCGGCATGCCCCCGGATCATGTCGGCCAGAGGGATGTCGGGGTTCTCACGCCAACATCTCGAGGTGGGTTATGTCGATGGCTACCAGGGGGATTCGTGTGTCGCCGAGGGTGGTGTAGGCGCGGCGGGTGGTGGGGATGAGGAGGCCGTTGATGGTGCGGTAGTCGGTGGCGTGGAGGTGGGATTCGGTGGTGGGGTCGACTATGTCGATGGTGAAGTCGTGGCGGCGGAGGAGGTTGTCGGGGCCGAAGCAGAAGACCTGTTGGCGAGTATGGGATTTGATGTGGTTGGGGAAGGTTACGTGTAGGCGGCGCCAGGTCTCGCCTTCGGCTTCGAGGGGGGTGATCTCCTCGCAGAGGAAGCCGGGCCAGGTCAGGAGGAAGGGGGTGGTGAGGTAGGTCCAGAGGGCTTCGCCGGTGAAGTAGGCGAGATGTAGGTCGTCCCAGGGGGTTTCGAAGGTGTGACCATCGAAGGAGCGCTCGGGGTTGTCGCGGGAGGTGAGGACGGTGCCGTCGGCTTGTTGCAGGACGACACGGTCGGGCTCGAACAGTGAGCGGCGGTCGTGACCGATGTAGTCCATGACCATTCGCTGCCGGGTGGTGTCCACCTCGAAACGGACATCCTTCAGCAGGTCGCTCTTGCCCTTCATCTCCCAGAAGGCTCCGGAGATGGACGCCTCGACCCGGATCGCCCGAATCCGATTCCACCGCTCCAAGCCGCCGTGTGCGGCGACCGCGCTCGCCAGTAGATCGTTCATCACTTCACTCCTCTGATCGGTCCTGCAAATACAGAGGCGAGCGCGGCGCGAAACTCATCGCTAGTCGGCGAGGTAGCGCAGCATGACCGCGGTGGCGAAGTTCCTCGTCTCGACCAGGCGGAGTTGGAGGCGCTTGTCCAGTGGCGGGAACATCGGGGTGCCGCCGCCGAGGACCACGGGTGAGACGAACACCTGGTATTCGTCGATGAGGTTGTGCGGGATCAAGTGGGCGGCGAGGTTCGCGCCGCCGACCTCCATGACGCCGTCACCCGCGGCCTTGAGTCGGCGGACCTCCTCGACGGCGTTCTCCCGGACCAGGGTGCTGTTCCAGTGCACCTCGGTGAGCGTCCGGGAGAACACCACCTTGGGCTTGGTCGTCCAGAGTTCCGCGAACTCGCGCTCGACGGGTGAGGCGTCCGCGGGCACGTGCGGCCAGTACTCGGCCATCAGCTCGTAGAGGCGACGCCCATGCAGCGAAACCTCGAGCGAGCGGAACCTGTCGTTGTGGAACCGGTGCAACTCCTCGTCGGGATCGGTCCAGTTGATACTTCCGTCCCGGTCGTTGATGTAGCCGTCCACGGACACGCCGAACCCATAGATAAGTTTCCTCATGACAGGTAGACGGCCCGCCCGCCCGGAATTCATCGGCCGCATCCGCCCCTTTCAGGCGACGAGCGCCGCCCGGAGGAGGTGGAGCTCTGCTTCCGAGAGGCCCTGGGTCAGGAGCCATTTGGCTGCCCCGCCGTGGTCGGCGTACAGGTTCTCGAGGAAGCGGGTCATGACCTCCGGGGAGACCGCGAGGATACCGGTGTTGGTCTGCGGCAGACCCTCGTAGGAGGGCAGGGCGTCGAGCCGGTCGCGGACCCTCTGGATGCGCTCGTTGGTGAGGGCGTAGTCGTGCGCGATCGCCTCGGCGGGCACGCCGACCGCGTCCAGCAGGATAGCGGCCAGCACGCCGGTGCGGTCCTTGCCCGCGGCACAGTGGAACAGGACCGAGTGACGGTCCGGGTCGATGATCAGGCGGACCGCCTCGACAATGTGCTCGCCGCTGCCGTTCAACAGCTGCCCGTACAGCTCGGTCAGGTCGACGCGGGTCTTGTCCGGCACCAGATCCCTTGCCGCCAAGGAGGATTGCGGCGACTTCCGGATCGGCAGGTTGGCGATGGTCAGGTCGGCGTCACCGATCAGACCGTAGCCCTCGCGTTCCACCTCGTCGGGCAGGCGCAGGTCGATGACCGTGCGCAGCCCCAGCTTCTCGACCAACACCGACAGGTCGTCGCAGGTCGCCTGCTGCAAGGTGGAGGAGCGCAGCACCACGCCGAAACGGGTTGTGCCGCCATCGGTTACGGGCAGCCCGCCCAGGTCGCGAACATTGTCGATCTGGGCGAAGTCGATCCAGCGGTTCGGCATCCGATCAGTGGGCACGGCCGGCCGCCGCCTCTTCCGCACGGGTCAGGCCGCACAGACCGATCAAATCCTCGTGCAGCTCGAACCAGACGGTGTGATAGCTGTCCATGATCGGCCGCGCCACATAGGTGTGGTCGCCCTCGGCGATGCGCTCCACCGCGCGATCCAAGCGGTCGAGATAGCGCGACAGGCGCGGCGCCAGGCCGCCCAGACGCGCGATGAGCGGGCGCAGCCGCTGGTGAGTGTCGTTGAGCCGGGCCAGAACCGAGGCGTCGTAGTCGGCGTCGGCGTGGTCGTTGACGGTGGCCGCGTCCTTCATCTGCCAATCGGTGATGATGACCTTGAGGTCGGCGTTGTAGACGCAGAACTCGTCGTAGGCGGCGGTCATGGCGGCCGCGTCGACGGTTTCGCGCTCCTCGGCGAGCAGCTGCTCCAGGCGGGGGCGGCCCTCGGGAGTGATGCGGAAACCGGCGGGGGTGGTGGCGCAGTAGCCCGCCGTCACCAAACGCTCACAGCAGGAGGCGATTTCACCCGCGTCGGCGAACAGGCTGGCGGCCAGGTTGTCGGCATTCACCCGGCCCTTGATGCCGACCAGGCGCAGCACGGCCAGCTCGGTGACGGGAGCGTCCACGGAAACCTCTTCCTGCTCAGCGTTTTCGGGCACCCGGCGTTCGAGGCGAGCGGCCAGCGCCTCGCCGTCCACACCCGCCCACTGGGCCAGCTGCCGGATATCGTCCAGCACGGACTGCTCGACCGGCTTGGCGACCACCTCGCCGGGCAGCACCAGACCGGCACCGCCGTCGACGGTCACGGTCTTCCCGGTGAGCGCGGCAACCACACCGGGGCCGCAGCCGACCACACACGGGCGGCCCAGTTCACGGCTCACCAGCGCGGCATGCGAAGTGGTGCCGCCCAATTCGGTGACGATGGCGCGCGCGGCGATCATGCCGTGCAGATCGTCGGGGCTGGTGGTCGGGCGCACCAGGATGACGTCCTCTCCCGCCTCCGCCCGAGCCTCGGCCTCGTCGGGATCGGTGACGACCACACCGGAAGCCAGTCCGGGACAGGCGGATTCACCACGGGCGAGGGGTTCCTGACCTCCGGTGTCACCGGAGGCCGGGCGCAGCACCTCACGCACCTGATCCGCGGTGACGCGATCCAGGGCCTCGTCGGCGCTGATCAGTCCCTCCTCGACCATGGCGACCGCGGCGCGCACGGCGGCCCGCGCCGAACGCTTGGCCGGACGCGACTGCAACAGCCACAGGGTGCCCGATTCGACCGTGAACTCCACATCCTGCAGGTCGCGCCCATCACGCTCCAGCAGCTCGGCGGCCGCGATGAGCCGCTCGTGCACCGCGGGCTGGGTCGCGGCCAGATCCTCGAGGGGCCGCGGAGTCAGCCGCCCGGACACCACGTCCTCGCCCTGCCCGCCGACCAGCCACTCGCCGTAGACGGGTCCGTCTCCGGTATTCGGGTTGCGGCTGAAAAGCACTCCGGTGCCGGACAATTCGTCGAGATTGCCGAACACCATGGCCTGCACGGTGACCGCGGTGCCGAGATCGTCGGCCACCCCGCGATGGGCGCGATAGGTCTTGGCGCGCGGGGAATCCCAGGACCGGAACACCGCCTCGACCGCGCCCCGCAGCTGCTCCCACGGATCGGCCGGAACCGCACCGGCCGCGTCACCGAGCACCGTCTCGCGATACTGGTGCACGAACCGCTGCCGCGTGTCCTCGGCATAGCCAGGATTACGGGTCTCGGCGGCCAGCGCCTGCTGCACGGCATCGGTCATGCCGAGATTCAGGACGGTGTCCATCATGCCGGGCATGGAGATCGCCGCACCCGAACGCACCGACACCAGCAGCGGCCGATCCGCGGACCCGAAGCGCCGCCCGGTCCCCCGCTCGATCATGGCGATGCCCTCGCGCACCTGCGCCCAGATCTCCTCGGCGATGACGCCGCGCCGCGTGTAGTCCGCCCAGCCGTCGGTGGTGATCACGAAGGCGGGCGGCACCGGCAGGCCCAGCGCCCGCATGTGATCGATGCTCCACGCCTTCCCGCCGATCCGCTCCCGCGACAGCCCGCAGGCGCCGTCGAGTTCGACCACGGTCACCGCGGTTTCCACACGCCGCGCAAGCTCCGTTCCCGCCGTCATGTCACTCCTCCGAGATCCTGATGTCATTCGCACTCCAGCGCTCCGCCGCTGTTAGAGCGGCCTGCCGGGCAATATCCCGTCCCCCACGGGATCACTACATCGAGATTGCCGCGTGACCGCCCACACACCCAACTCCCATCCCGATGACCGGAATGGGACTCGCTCCCCACACTCCGGAACGTCTCCCAACGCGCCAACTGATCTGGTGCTGACCGGGGTAACTCCCCGGGTACCCCCAAAAATCGGTGCCGTGCCTGACCGCCGGCACGGGTGCGAAACCGGCAACGGCTCCCAAGCCACCCGCTGAAGGCGCGGAGAGGCGGGATTGTGATGGCCTTCGTGCGTTCGCATGCCGCTCCCCTGGCACGCCCGGTCAGCGGGATGGCACGGCGAAAAGGGTCAACACGTGGGCAGTGGTGGGGCAGGATGGGCGGATGGATCGGCGGCACTCGGGCGGGAGCTCCGCGGCTGGACCCGTGACAACCATTCCGGAGCTGGTGGCGGATCGGGCGAAGCGGTATCCGGAGGCGGTGGCGATTGCCGGACCGGCCGGGCGGCTCACGTTTGCCGAACTGGCCGCGGAGGTCGCCGCGGTGACCCGGGCGGCCATGGCCTCGGGAGTCGAGGTCGGGGATCGGGTCGGGATCTGGGCTCCCAATAGTGTGCGCTGGATCGTGATCGCGCTCGGGATGCTCGGCGCGGGTGCGACTTTGGTGCCGATCAGCACCCGCCTACGCGGCCCGGAAGCCGCGGATGTGCTGGCCCGCAGCCACGCCAAGACGGTGTGCACGGTGCAAGAGTTTCTCGGACAGGACTATCCGCGCATGCTGGCCGAATCCGGCCGTGCGCTACCGGATCTGGAACACCTGATCCTGCTCGACGACGCCCGCGGCGAGGGCGACGCGGACTGGGACATCAGCTCGTGGGAGGGATTCCTGGCCCCGGGCAGCGTGATCGACGCGCAGTCGGCGCGGGACCGCACCGCCGAGGTCGAGCCGGATGCGGTCTCCGACATCCTGTTCACCTCCGGCACCACCGGCGCACCCAAGGGCGTGCTCGCCACCCACCGCCAGACCCTGGAAGTGTTCTCGCAGTGGGCCGATGCGGTCACCTTGCGCCCGCGCGACCGGTACCTGCTGGTGAATCCGTTCTCCCACACCTTCGGTTACAAGGCCGGCATCCTGGCGTGTCTGCTGCGCACCGCCACCATGGTGCCGATGGAGCGCTTCGACACCACCGAGGCGCTACGGCTCATCGAGAGCGAGCGCATCACGGTCCTGGCCGGTCCCCCAACGCTTTTCACCGATCTGCTGGCGGCCGATCACGACAACTACATGCTCGGATCCCTACGCCTGGCGGGCACCGGCGGCGCACCCGTCCCCACCGAACTCGTCCGCCGCATTCGCGACGAACTGCGTGTCCCCTACGTCTTCACCGCCTACGGCCTCACCGAATCCGTCGGCGTCGTCTCCGTCTGCCCACCCGACGCGCCCGCCGAACTGATCGCCGGGACGGTCGGAAAGCCCCTGCACGGCAGCGAGATCCACATCGTGGACCGCGACGGCAAGCCGGTGGAGCAGGGCGAACCCGGCGAGATCACCGTCAAGGGCCCGAATGTCATGCTCGGCTACCTCGACGATCCGGAGGCCACCGCCGCCGCCATCGACGCGGACGGCTTCCTGCACACCGGAGATATCGGCAGCCTCGACCACGACGACTACCTGCGCATCACCGACCGCCTCAAGGACATGTTCATCGTCGGCGGGTTCAATGCCTATCCGGCCGAGATCGAGCGAGTTCTGCTGAAACACCCCGACATTCGCGATGTCGCGGTCGTCGGCGTCCCCGACGCGCGACTCGGCGAGGTCGGACGCGCGGTGGTGGTGCCCGCCGAGGGCGCGAAAACGGACTCGGCCGCCATCATCGCGTGGTCGCGGACGCAGCTGGCCACTTACAAGGTGCCACGGGAGGTCGTCTTCATCGACGACCTCCCGCGCAACGCGGGCGGCAAGGTGCTCAAACAGCAACTGCGCGACCCGGCTTGATCAGTTCCCCAGCACCGGACCGTCCGCCCACCGGTACAGGTGCGCGATGGCGGGTTCCACGATCGATCCCGGCACCTCCGCGTCGAACCAGCGGTCCACATGCGTCCAGTGATAGGGATGCAGCAGGTAATCGCCATTGAGCCCGTCCGGATCGGCGAATTCCTGCTCCCACACGTGCGTCCAGCGACCATGACCCGGAACCCGGCTCAGCGACCAGGATCTGATGGCGGAGATGTGGGCGGGCATGGCCATCAGATCGGCCTCGAAGCGGGCCACGGTCTCCGACGGTGTGCCGTGACGCACGGTGAGCAGCAGGGTGCGCTTGACCCGTCGCAGCGAATCCAGCCGCACCACACGGGCGTTCACCGGCGCCAGCGGCACGATATCGGCTCCGGGCAGGTTCGGCAGCACGGTGGCGGGCGCGGCCTCCCCCGCCAGATCCCACACCGCGCCCTGACCGCCCTGGCTGCCCGGCAGCTCGACACCGGCCGAGCAGTGCGCGACCCCGGGTGTCGCGGCGGCCGTCATGGCCAGCTCCTTCAACCGTTCATCCGCGTCCTCGCCGGTCGGCGACGCGGTGAGAATCACCCAGCGGCTCATACGGTTTCCTCCTGCACCGCCAGCACGTGCCGCTCCCGCGTGAGCGCGACGGCGTCGGTGTCCAACCAGAAGGCCGCGACCGCCGGATCGGCCGCCGCCGCCCCGCGCATACCGTAGAAGTCGTAGATGCCGGGAAGTTCCCAGATGATCTGCACGGCAACCGAATCCGCCCCGGTGTGCTCACGGAGCACCTGCGGTGACCGCAGCCCGCGCGCGGCGGCGCCGGGCAGGTATTCACCGCGCCAGCGACTCAGCCAGTCCTCGGCACGATCAGCGGGCAGGACGATGCGGTCCAGGACGCGCACCGGCGTTGCGGGGTTCACAGCTTCGCCTCTACCTCGTTGCGGTACCGATCCACGTACGTCGCAAGGTTTTCCACGCCGTTGAGCAGGGACTCCGGGCCGAACATGGGCGGGGTGAGCACGATCCGGCTCGCACCCGCGGTGACGTACGGCCGCACATAATCGGCTTCGAACTCACGCATGAAGTCGAACGATCCCGGCCAGATGGTCATCTCGACCGCATCCTCGGAACGCCCGGCGGCCGCGCCGATCTCACGAATCTTGTCCGCGCCACGCGCGAAATCCTCCGCCGAGATGGTGTACGGGAACCACCCGTCGCCCACCTTGGCCGCGCGCCGGACGGCCGGAGCGCTGTTGCCGCCCAATACGATCGGGATCGAACGCTCCGGCTGCGGCAGGCAGAACTGCTTGTCGAAAGACACGTGCTTGCCGAGAAACGTCGCCGGGGATTCGGTCCACAGCGCCCGCATAGCTCCAATGCAGTCGTCGAGACGGCCGCCGCGATCCTCGAACGGCACCCCGATCGCCGCGTATTCCTCTTTCTGCCAGCCGATTCCGAGTCCCAGCAGCAGGCGTCCGCCGGACTGCCGGTCGATGGTGGCGGCCCGCTTGGCCAGCACCACCGGGCTGTGCAGCGGGGCGACCACCATGGCGGTGCCCAGCTTCAGGGTGCTCGACGCCGCCGCCACGAACGCCAGCGTCTCCAGCGGATCGGTCATCGGAACCCCGAGGTCCCCGCCCGGCATCTTCCCGTCCGGCGAGTACGGGTACAACGGCTCGTAATTCTCCGCGACCACAACGTGTTCCACGGTCCAGATCGAATCCAGACCGCACTCCTCCGCCGCCGCGGCGAACTCGCGCAGGAACCCTCCGTCGGTCACCAGACCGTCGAGATATGGCATGAGCATGCCGATGCGCATCGACCGCCCTCCGTCCTTCCGAAACTATTTACTTGTCAACGCTTTTGGAAACAGGCGCGTAATCGCGGCCGCGACCGGTGTCAGATCTCTTTGCGCATCTGCGCGGTCAGGGGCTTCATGTAGCCCGAGCCCAGGAGACGCCGCATGACGTTCATGGCCTTGGCGTCCTTGCCGATCAGAATGAGCGGCTTGTTCTTCCGGATGCCCTTGACGATGACCTTGGCGCAGTCCTCGGGGCTGGTCTGGGCCAGGCGGTCGAAGTTGGCGGCCAGGTCGTCGCGGGAGCGGTTGGCGGCAGCCCTTGCCTTCCAAGCGATTTCGGTCTTGATCATGCCCGGGTGGACGCTGGAGACGCCCACGTTGTACCCGGCGATGATCATCTCCTGGCGCAGCGCGTCGCTGATGGCGTGCATGGCGTACTTCGAGGAGCTGTAGCCGCCCTGGCTCGGGCAGGCCACCAGGCCGAACATGCTGGAGACATTGGCGAAATGCCCTTCGCCGGAAGCGATCACGTGCGGCAGGAACGCCTTCACACCGTGCAGGGTGCCCCAGTAGTTGATGCCGAAGATCCACTCCAGGTCTTCCCAGGAGACTTCCTCGATATTGGCGGTCAGCGAGACGCCGGCATTGTTGATGACGATATTGACCTTGCCGAAGTCGGCCACCACCTCGTCGGCGTGCGCGTAGACGGCGGCACGGTCGGCCACGTCCAGCTTGTAGGCGCGGGCCTTCGCGCCCTCCTTCTCGCACAGTGCCGCGGTCTCGGCGACATTCTCGAGATTGCGCCCCGACAGCGCGAGCTGCGCGCCATTGCGAGCAAGTTCCAGGGCCAGCGCCCGGCCGATGCCCGCTCCCGCACCGGTGATGACGGCGACCTTGCCGTGGAAGTCCTTCATGGGTGTTTCCTTGTCTCGCAATGGAGTTACTACTGAGAGGTGAAGCCGCCGTCGGCCACGAATTCGGAGCCGGTGCTGTAGGAGGAGTCGTCGGAGATGAGGAACAGCACCAGGTTGGCGAGTTCCTCGGGAGTGGCTGGGCGGGCGATGGGCTGATTGGCCGCGATATTCGCCGACCGGTCCGAGGTCGCGACCATTTCGGTGGCCACGATGCCCGGGTGCACGGAGTTGACGCGGACATTGTCGGGCGCGAATTCCTGTGCGGCCGTTTTGCTCATGCCGCGCACTGCCCATTTGGAGGCGACGTAGCCGAGGATGTTCGAGTAGCCGATCAACCCGCCGGTCGAGGAGATGTTCACGATGGAACCGACCCCGGCCCGGCGCATGGACCCGATGACGGCCTTCATGCCCAGGAACACGCCGACCTGGTTGACGTCGATCACCTTGCGGTAGTCGGCTTCCGAGAGCTTCTCGATCGGATCGACGTGCACGATGCCCGCATTGTTGACCAGGCCCGAGACCGGCCCGAACGTCGCCTCGGTCTGCGCCACGACCTCGTTCCACGCCGCCTCGTCGGTGACGTCGAGCGGGAAGAACCGTGCCGCGTCGCCGATTTCGGCCGCCACGGCCTGCCCGGCTTCGGTCAGCACATCGGTGATCACGGCCTTCGCGCCCTCGGCGGCGAGCTTGCGGGCGAAGGCCGCCCCCATGCCGCGCGCACCGCCGGTGATGATGACGACCTTGGAATCAACCCGTCCCATATCAGTTCTCCTGTACCGCTTCGGATTCCATATCCGCGAGGTGATTGGCCGCGATGTAGCCGAACACCATGGCGGGCCCGATGGTCGCGCCCGCGCCGGCGTAGTCGTTGCCCATGACGGCGGCGGAGTTGTTGCCCGCCGCGTACAGGCCGGGAATGACCTCGCCCTGATCGTTGAGCACGCGGGCGTGCTCGTCGGTGACCAGTCCGCCCTTGGTGCCCAGGTCGCCGGGCACCATCTCGACCGCGTAGAACGGGCCGCGCTCGAGCGGGGCCAGGGTCGGGTTGGGCTTGACGGTCGGGTCGCCGTAGTAGCGGTCGTAGGCCGAATCGCCGCGCAGGAAGTCCTCGTCGCGGCCCTTGCGGGCGAAGCCGTTGAACCGCTCCACGGTGGCCGCCAGGGTCTTGGCGGGCACGCCGAGCTTGTCGGCGAGTTCGGCAAGGGTGTTGGCCTGCTTGATGATTCCCGCATCGAAGTACTTCTGGGGCAGCGGCCGCTTGGGGAAGTTGCCCAGGAACAGGTACCGGTCGCGGAAGTTCTGATCGAAGATGAAGTGCGCGGGAATGCTGCCCGGCACCTTCTTCTCCTCCTCGTACATGGTGTGCACGACGTTCACGTACGGCGCGGACTCGTTGACGAACCGCTCGCCCTTGGCATTGACCACGATCGCGCCCGGCTGCGAGCGCTCGGCCAGCATGAAGAACGGCGGCCCGTCGGGGTTGCGCACGGACGGACCCCACCAGGCGTCGTCCATGAGATCGACCGCCGCACCGGCCTTCTGGCCCGCCACGATGCCCTCGCCGACATTCTCGGTCGCGCCCACGGTCCAGCCCGTGTTCTGCGGGCCGTCGATGTACTGCTTGCGCATCTCGAGGTTGTGCTCGAAGCCGCCCGCGGCCAGCACCACACCGCGCCGGGCCTTGATGGTGACCGGACGCCCTTCGTGCTCGACGCGCACGCCGACCACGGCATCGCCTTCCATGACGAGATCGGTGAGCGGCGTGTTCAGCCACACCGGCACGCCCGCGTCACGCAGCGACAGCCACAGCCGCGCGGCGAGGGCCTTGCCCAGGCTCAGCGGCTTCGCACCCTTGATCAGGTTGAGCGCGGTCTGCGCGCCGACCTTCATGGCGGTCTTCTTGCCGGTCCAGGTGCGCGCGATCATGTTCAGGTCGTGGAAGTCCTTGACCGTGATGGCGATGCCCTTGGGCGCGGACATGGTCGGCTGGTTGATCTTGTGCAGATCACCGCCGAGCAGTCGCCCGTCGATCGGCTTGGGCTCGATGCTGCGGCCCTGCGCCAGGCCACCCGGGAATTCGGGGTGGTAGTCGGAATAGCCATGGTCGTAGGCGAATTCCCAGTACTTGGAGCGAGCCCCGATATAGCGGAACATCTCCGGACCGTGGTCCAGGAACGCCCGCTGCTTGGCTTCCGGAACCCGGTCGCCGACAACGGCTTTCAGATAGGTGCGGGCCATCTCCGGCGAGTCCGGCACACCCGCGGCCTGCAGCACCGGGTTGTTGGGCACCCAGATGCCGCCGCCCGAGCGCGCGGTGGAACCGCCGAACAGGCGGCTCTTCTCGATCAGGGTCACCGACAGCCCGCGGTAGGCGGCGGTCAGCGCGGCGGTCATGCCCGCCGCACCGGAACCCACGACAACGACGTCGAATTCGAATTCCATGAAATGTGTCCTTAGTAGCCGCAGCTGGTCAACATGCCGCCGTCGACGACGAATTCGCCACCGGTGCAATAGCTCGAGGCGTCCGAGGCCAGGAACAGCGCCACCTCGGAGACCTCGACCGGCCGGCCCCAGCGCGGAATGGGCAGTTCGGAGAAGAAACTGTTGCCGTCCACCCCGGACGCGCCCGCGACGGACGCGGTCATGGGGGTGGCGATGCCGCCGGGATGGATCGAGTTCACCCGGATACCCGAGTGCCCCAGCTCCCGGGCGGCGGACTTGGTGAGCCCGCGCAGCGCGAATTTGCTCGCGCTGTAGGCGGAGAGCCCGGCCGCACCGACGAAGCCCTCGACCGAGGAGACATTCACGATGGACCCGCCACCGGCGGTGGTGAGCGCGGGCGCGGCCGTCTTGATGCCGAGGAAGGCGCCGGTGACGTTGATGTTCATGATGGTGTTGAACTCGTCCAGGCTCATCTCGACAATGCGCTTGAACCGCAGGATGCCCGCGTTGTTGACCAGCACGTCCAGCTTGCCGAACTTGGTGGTGGCCTCGGAAACCGCTGCCTGCCAGTCGGATTCGCTGGTGACGTCGTGGTGCACGTAGTGGACGGCGTCGCCCAGCTCGACCGCCAGGGCCTTGCCCTCGTCGTCCAGCACATCGCCGAACACGACCCGGGCGCCCTCGGCCACGAAACGGCGCACATGCTCCGCTCCCATACCGCGGGCGCCGCCGGTCACCAGCGCCACTTTTCCGTCCAGCTGTCCCACCGAATCCTGCCTTCCTCTGCTCGTCTCCCGACGCTAAGTCCGGATGCTCGAGCCCGGCACGGTGTGGTCCCGGCCACTGAGACAAGGCGATGACCTGAGGCTATGGGTGCAGAAGTATTCCGTTTAGGCATAAAGGCCCGGTGTGATGCGGCAAGGGAGTCCGGATGAAGTTCTCGATGATCTTCGAGGCGCAGATGACCGATCCGACCGCCGCCCACGAGGCCCAGGTATTACGCGATTGCGTGGAGCAGGCGGTGCTCGCCGACGAGATGGGATTCGACGCGGTCTGGGCCGTCGAGCATCACGGGCTCAAGTGGTATGCCCACATGAGCGCGCCGGAGATCTTCCTGACCTATGTCGCCGCCAAGACCTCCCGCGTCCGCATCGGACACGGCGTGGTGTGCATGCCGTTCGGCTTCAACCATCCGGTGCGCACGGCCGAACGCGCAGCCATGCTGGACGTGCTCTCCGGCGGCCGCCTGAACCTGGGCGCGGGCCGCGGCGCGACCGCCGTCGAAACCTCCATGTGCGGAGTCGATCCCGACCGCACCTATCAGGAGGTCGAGGAATCGCTGCGGATGATCGCCACCGCCTGGCAGGACCCCGAGGGCGAATTCGAGTATCACGGCGAGCTTTTGGATATCGAACCGCATCACCTGCTGCCGCGCCCGGTACAGCGCCCGCATCCGCCGCTGTTCATGGCGTGCACCAAGAAGGACACCCTGAAGCTGGCCGCCGAGTACGGAATCGGCGCGCTGGTACTGGGTTTCGCGGGTATCGAGGAGATCGCGGAACTGCGCGGCATCTACGACGCGGCCATCGCCGAACGCACCGGGGAACGCTTCGTCTCCACCGTCGTCAACGATCATTTCGCGGCGCTGTGCCCGACCATCGTCCTCGACGACCGCGAGCGGGCCCAGCAGATCGGCGCGCGCGGGCAGCGGTTCTTCGCCCAGTCCATCAAGTACTACTACGGCGCGGGCCCGGTGCCCGACGAGGCCGTGGACCCGGCCGTGGACGAGGTCGCGAAGATGCGCGAGGTCGCCGACGAACACGTCGCCTACCTGCACGAGGCCAGGATTCCGGTGAAGTCCGGGTCCACCGCGATCTTCAATACCGAGCACGCCTACGGCAATGCCGACGACGCCATCGCATATGTCGAGCGGCTGGCCGAGGCCGGCGCCGACGAGATCCTGTGCCTGATCCAGATGGGCACCGTGCCGCAGGAAGCGTGCCTCCAAACCATCCGTCAGTGGGGGGAGAAGGTCATTCCCCACTTCCGAAATAGGTAGAAGAGAAAGAAGTCGAAATGGCTGATCTGACAGGCAAAGTCGCCCTGATCACCGGTGCCGCCCGCGGCCAGGGCGCCGCGGAGGCGCGCCTGTTCGTCGAGCGCGGCGCCAAGGTGGTCATCACCGACGTGCTCGAGGCCGAGGGCAAGGAGCTCGCCGACTCCCTCGGCGAGGCAGCGCGTTTCGTGCGCCACGACGTCACCGACGCCGACAGCTGGGACGCCGCCGTCAAGGTCGCCGTCGACACCTTCGGCAAGCTCGACGTGCTGGTCAACAACGCGGCCATCTACATCATGAAGCCGATCACCGAGACCACTCCCGAAGAGCTGGAACGGATCTTGCAGGTGAACCTGGTCGGCGCGTTCCGCGGCATCAAGGCCGTGCTGCCCGCCATGACCGCGGCCGGCGGCGGTTCCATTGTCAACATCTCCTCGCAGGCCGGGCTCGAGGGCCTGATGAACCACAGCGCCTACGGCTCCTCCAAGTGGGGCCTGCGCGGCCTGTCCAAGATCTCCGCGCTGGAGCTGGGCCCGGCCCAGATCCGCGTCAACTCGGTGCATCCCGGCCCCATCGCCACCCCGATGGTGCCGTACCTGACCACCGGCCCGGGCAGCTTCCCGACCCTGCCGCTGGAGCGCACCGGCCTGCCCGAGGAGGTCGCCGAACTGGTCGCCTTCCTCGCGTCGGACGCCTCGGCCTACATCACCGGTGCGGAGGTGACCGTCGACGGCGGTCTGGCCGCGGGCAAGTTCATTCCGCGAAACATGCAGTAAGACAGCGCTATCCAGGAAGGCCCGCAATGACCCTGTCCCCCGAATGGCAGACCTTCGTCGACGCCGCCACCGCGGCGTTCCCGGCGCTGGGCACCGAGGTGCTCGACGCCGCCGAAGCGCGGGCCTTCCTGGCCGCCCGCAAGGCGCCGGTCGTAGCGCCGATTCCCGTTGCGGGAGTGGAGGAATGGCTGGTTCCGGGACCGGACGACGCACCCGAGGTGCCGGTGCGGCTGTATCGGCCGCTGAATGCCGAACCCGTTCCCGGCGTGGTCGTCTTCTATCACGGCGGCGGATTCGTCCTGTGCAGCTTGGACTCTCACGATCGCTTCTGCCGCACCATGGCCAATGAGGCCGGGGTCATCGTGATCTCGGTCGACTACCGACTCGCCCCCGACGCTCGCTTCCCCGCCGCGGCCGAGGACGCCTACGCCGTGCTGCGCTGGGTCGCCGACCACGCGGAATCCCTTGGCGGCGACCCGAACCGGATCGCCGTCGCCGGGGACAGCGCGGGCGGGAATCTCGCCACCGTCGCCGCCATCGCCGCGCGCGACAACGGCGGCCCCGATATCGCGTTCCAGCTGCTCATGTACCCGATGCTGGACCCGGCCTGCGACACCGGGTCCTACACCGCCAATGCCGAGGGCTACTTCACGACGGCGGCCCATCTGCGCTGGTACTGGCAGCAGTACCTGTCCTCCGACGCCGCCCGGACCGACCCCTACGCGAATCCGACCATCGCCGACCTCACCGGCCTCCCGCCCGCCCACATCGCCACCGCCGAATTCGATCCGCTGCGCGACGAGGGCGAGGCCTACGGGCAGCGGCTGCGCGAGGCGGGGGTCGAGACCGAGATCCACCGCTGGAACGGCACCGTCCACGGCTTCATGTCGATGGCCTTCCATCTGCGAGAAACCCAGCGCGCCAATACCGCCGCCTTCACCGCACTGCGCCGGGCCCTGGCCCGGACACCGGTCATCTGAAATTCCCCGTCATCCGAAATTCTCAGTGGGTTCACGAGCCGACGGGTTAGCATCACCTGCGTTCATCCGTTTGAAACGTCAGGAAGTCTCTTGTCGGTCGCACGCCACCTCACGTCCGTGTCCGGGTCCGCCCTCGCGGCCCTGACCCTCGCCGCCGCGCTGGCCGGAACGGCCGATGCCGCGCCCCAGTACTACGGCACCCTGGCGGTGTCGCGCCTGAAGAACACCGCCGTCGCCAATACCGACTCCAACAAGGTCACCGCCGACGCCGCCGCGATCCGCGACTGCGCCAGCTACGACTGCGAGATCGTGCTGCGCTTCGCCGACGGCTGCGGCGCGGTCGCCCAGGGCGCGGACGGCACCTGGGGCTGGGCCGCGGGCGGCAGCCTCGAGGAAGCCGAACAGAACGCGGTCACCGGCCTGGGCCAGAGCGCTCCCCCGTTCCCGGACCTGGGCAGCGCCCAGCCCCGCGCGGCGCGCGTCGTCGCCAGCGCCTGCACCAAAAACGTGCAGTAACAGCGGCTTTCGGGACGAGGCTCAGTGCGGGTACTGGGCCTCGTAGGCCGCGCGTTCGGCAGCGCGCCGGGCGGCGCGGGTCGGATTCTCCAAATCCTGTGGGAAACCGTGCTTCATGAGTCGATGCGCCCGGTTCATCGGCATATAGGCCACGATGTAGAACATCGCGAGCAGCAGGCCCAGCAGGATCACCGCCAGCTGCAGCCACAGCTCCCCCGGCAGCAGGAACGCCAGCGCGAAAATCGGTACCAGCGGCACCAATTGGCGCACGAGGTGCCGCGGCACCGCCCACGTGCCGGTGAGATCGTTGCGCACCCACTCGCGCAGATCGTCGGGCAGTACGCGGCCGCACGAGTAACCGAGCCACTGAATCGGATTGGGGCGCTTCATTTCCGCGCCGCCTCGTTGACCCGGTTCAGCACATCGCGCAATTCCTCGAGGTCGGCCAGGCTGACCCCCAGCCGCGCCACCACCGCGGGCGGAATCTTCTCGGCCTCCTTGCGCAGTGCCCACCCGGCCTCGGTCAGGTCCACGACCAGATTGCGTTCGTTGCCGGCGTCCCGCCGCCGAGTGATGAGCCCGGCCGCCTCCAGCCGCTTGAGCAGCGGCGAGAGCGTCGGCGAGTCGAGCTGAATGGCCTCGCCGATGTCCTTGACCGACATCGGCGCCTCACCCCACAGCGCCAGCATCACCAGATACTGCGGATGCGTCAGACCCATGGGCTCGAGCAGCGGCCGGTACACCGCCAGCACCGCCCGATTCGCCACCGCCAGCGCGAAACACACCTGCCGGTCAAGCCGCAGCGGGTCGTCTACCTCGGACACTGCCTTGCCCTGATCGGACACTGCTTCCACCGCTCTGCCCTCCACGCTCGCCTTCGGTTAGGGCAACAATAGTTAACGCACTAACTGTTAGTCGACGATTCCGTGGGTAATAGCGGTCACACTCAGCCTTGCTTCGACTGTCGGATCGCCAGGATGCGGCCGGTATCCATGTAGTCGCGGAAGAGCGTGACCAGGCCGTTCCGCACGCGAACCACGTTGATGGAACTGCGGAACCAGCCCCGCTCCCCGCCCGGCCGGGTGACGTCGACATCGTTCTCGACCACCAGCAACTCCGGATCGGTGGTCTCGTGGATCTGCGGGCGGATGCCGTGCACCTCGACTCCGGGCATGGCCGACCACCGCGACGCGAGATACGCGCGAACCTGCTCACGGCCCTCGATGCGGGTCGGCTCGCCCGGAATCGGGAACGGCATCTCGAACACCACCTCCGGATCGAGCAGCGCGGCGAACCGATCGGCATCGCGCGAAGGCAGTCCCTGGAAGAGCCGTTCGACAAGGTCACGAGGGGTTTCTACGGACGTGGACACAACTACCTCCAAAAGCGGAACGCTGGACCCGCTTAGTATTCGGGGCGCGCGCCCCGCTTGTCAACGGATCGGTAAGCTTTCGGGCGTGACGGATCGACCCCTGCGCGCCGATGCCCGCCGCAATCGCGAGCGGGTGCTGGCCGCGGCCCAGGAAGCCTTTGCCGCCGAGGGCATTTCGGTGCCGCTCGACGAGATCGCGCGCCGGGCCGGGGTCGGGGCGGGCACGGTCTACCGCCACTTCCCCACCAAGGAGGCGCTTTTCGAGGCGGCCATCCTGGATCAGGTCGAGCGGATCACCGCGCACGCGCGGGAGCTGACCGAGCACGAGGACCCGGCGGCGGTGTTCTTCGAATTCCTGGAGATGCTGGTGCTGCAGGGCGGCGTGAAGCGCGACCTCGCCGACGCGCTGCGGACCCAGGGCGGGGAATACCCGCGGACGGTCTCCCACGAACTCAAAGAGGCGCTGGCGGTGCTGCTTTCGCGGGCCCAGCAGGCCGGGGCGGTCCGGCCCGACATCAGCGTCGACGATCTGCTGACCATCATCAAGGGCGTCTTCCTCGCCGTGCACGAGGCCGGGACCGCGCCGGGTCTGCGCGAACGCACCTTCGCGGTGATCGCCGACGGGCTCCGCACGCGCTGACCGGTACCCCCTCGAGGCCGCACGCAAACCATTAGCTATAAGTCGCTGAAATATTGCGGAAATAACTGAAACATGGGCGAATCGCCCGCATAGTTCCGCAATGTCCGCACGTTTTTGCAACTCGGATGATTTGATGCACCATGTGCTGATCGGTTGCCCTCTCAGGCACCTCGGCCCGGGGCTGTTCTTCGTGTTTCATCCGCATGAGTGAGGACAGGAGATCAGATTCGATGAAGCGTGCGTTCCGCGCCGTCGCCGTTACGGCTGGTCTGACCGTGGCAGCTTGCGGTAACACCCCGAAACCGGACGCGGCGCCGCAGGAGCCGCCGCCGCGCGCGCTGACCATCGGGATCAAATTCGATCAGCCCGGACTGTCGGTGCGGGGACCCGACGGCAAACCCCGCGGATTCGATGTGGACACCGCCGTCTACATCGCCGGGAAGCTGGGCGTCACGCCCGAGCACATCACCTGGCGCGAGGCGCGCTCCGAACAGCGCGAGGATCTGTTGAACTCCGGCGCAGTCGATTTCGTCGTCGCCTCCTACTCCATCACCGCCGCCCGCCAGCAGCTGGTCTCCTTCGCGGGCCCGTATCTGATGGCCGGGCAGGACCTGCTGGTGCGGCAGGGCGAGCGTGCCATCGAGCAGCCCGAGGACCTGGACGGGCGCACCGTGTGCACCGCCGAGGGCTCCACCTCCGCCGAGAAGATCCGGCGCAGCTTCGCCCACAATGTGAAGCTCACGACCCGGGATACCTACGCGCAGTGCGTATCCGACCTGATCGCCGGGACCATCGACGCCGTCACCACCGACGATGTCATCCTGGCCGGCTACGCCCACGAGCACCCGGGCGTGCTGCGGCTGGTCGGGCACCGCTTCACCCGAGAGCGCTACGGGGTCGGCGTCCGCAAGGGCGACCTGGACATGCAGAGCCGCATCACCTCGGCCATCCGGCTGATGATCGAGGACGGCAGCTGGCGGCGCGCCATGGAGGCGGATCTCGCGGCCGGCGGCTACAAGCCGATGCCCGCACCGGTGGTCTTCAACGCGCCCGACAAAGAGGTCGAACCCGGCGACCCCACCACCCTCGATCCGGAACTGGTGAATGCCGCCAAGGCCGTCGCCGCCACCTCCAATGCCCGGGATTGGGAAGGCTTCCGCTCACTGGTCTGCCCCGAAACCGCCGACGCCATTGATGAAATCGTTTTCCAATACACCCCGCAATACGACAAAACGCTCGGCTCGGAAGTAAAGAACGCGGGCTACACCAACACCGTCACCGGAGTCACCCAAACCGACCCGAACTCCGCGACCTTCGCATTCCACGAAACATTCACAAACGTCCCCGACAAATACCGCAGCTACTTCAAAGACATCGACTACACCGCCACCATGGTCCGCCGCAACGGCTCCTGGAAACTCTGCTCCCTCGCCGCCGACTTCGTCGAACCCTGAACCGATCTCGAACGCCCGAATAATGCGGTGCGCCCGCATGGGCCGAGCACCTACCCTCGACGGCAGTCAAGAGGAAGGACAGGCCAATGTTTCCCGTCGAGCTGCGCGGTACTCGAGCGCAGACGCTCATGTGGGCCCACGAGCACGAGGTCGAACCGGCCGCGCTGCAGCAGTTGCGGAATATCGCGCAACTGGAGTGGGTGTACGGCGTGCGAGTCATGCCGGACGTGCACCTGGGCAAGGGGGCGACGGTGGGATCCGTGATCGCCATGAAGGACGCGGTGGCGCCCGCGGCGGTCGGGGTCGATATCGGGTGCGGGATGGAGGCGGTGCTGACCTCGCTGACGGCGGCCGATCTGCCGGACGACCTGCACTCGCTGCGGTCCCGGATCGAGGCGGCGGTGCCGGTCGGGTTCTCGGCGCATGATGATCCGGTTAACGTAAACCGTTTGAACGCAGAGGTTTTCGGGCAGCGCGCGGCGGGCACCACGATGCGCGCGGGGTGGGAGCGGTTCTGGAAGTCGTTCGACACGCTGGATCCGGCGGTGCACGCGCGCGAGTCCAAGGCACACAAGCAGATGGGAACGCTTGGCGGCGGCAACCATTTCGTGGAAGTTACCTTGGATAACGAACAGCGTGTCTGGATCCTGCTGCACTCCGGAAGCCGCAATATCGGCAAGGAACTCGCCGAGCGGCACATGGCCGTCGCGCGGCAGCTGCCGCACAATGCCGATCTGCCGGATCGCGATCTGGCGGTATTCCTTTCCGGGACACCGGAAATGGATGCCTACCGTCGCGACCTGACCTGGGCGCAGGAGTACGCAGCGCGTAATCGCGCCGTCATGCTGGCCCTGGTCTGCAAGGCGGTGCGCGATGAATTCGCCGGGCTGGCAGTGCATTTCGATGATCCGATCTCATGCCACCACAACTATGTGGCGGAGGAGATCATCGACGGGATGCCGATGCTGGTCACCCGCAAGGGTGCGGTGCGGGCGGGGGCGGGGGATCTCGCGCTGATTCCCGGGTCGATGGGTACGCGGTCGTATGTGGTTCGGGGCAAGGGGAATCCGGCCTCGTTCCAGTCCGCGTCGCACGGTGCGGGGCGGCGGATGAGCCGTAATGCGGCCAAGCGGCAGTTCACCGTCGCGGATCTGGTCGCGCAGACCGAGGGTGTGGAGTCCCGCAAGGACGCCGGGGTGATCGATGAGATTCCGGCGGCCTACAAGGACATCGATCAGGTCATCGCGGCGCAGGGCGACCTGGTCGACATTGTCGCCACGCTGCGACAGGTGCTGTGCGTGAAGGGTTAGAGGTCAGCGGCGGCGGAAGGTCGCCGCTGCACCCGCGCCCACCAGCAGGATGCCCACGATGAGCGGGAATCCCGTTTGCAGCCACTGGAACAGCGCGACGTGCATATCGTCGGACAGGGGTAGATCGCCGATCAGGCGGAAGGTGTCGTCCGGGAAGATGAAATGGATGATCCCGGGCAGCACACCCCAGACCAGTCCGGCGATGATCGTGCCCGCCGGGGCATAAGCGGCCAGCGCCGCCACGATCAGGAACAAGGCCGCGGCGATGATGATCTCGAAGGTCGATCCCACCCGGTCGGCGAAGTCCCCGAGGATCGTCCACTGCCTGGTGCCGGCGGCCCCGCGGGCGGCGAAGGCGATGCCGACGGGGGTGATGATCAACCCCACCAGCGTGCCGGTCACCGTGCGCGAAACTCCGCCGCTACTGCGAAACTGCGCCCCGGGCGGAGTCCACCCCGCGGGCGACGGAAACTTCTCCGGCATCTGCGTCTCCCTGCACCCCCGGACGCCCTTCGTGCCCGGAAACCTATTGTCCGCCCGGGCACGGGATTCCGCGCGATCTTGACCGGTCCGCAATCAAGGCGCTGTTCAGCGGTGTTTTACAGCGCGAATGCGTGTCCGGTTGGGAGTATTTGCACGGTTGTGTCGGGGGCGAGATCGGCTGCGGCGGCACGGAAATGGTCGGCCCCGGCGCGATCGCCCTTGGTCATGATCCGGTCGCCGAGGGGTCCGCTGGAGAAGGCGTAGTGGATGGGGACGGCCACCCGGGGGCGTAGCGCGCGGGTCAGGTCGGCGGCCTCGACGGCATCCATGACCACCTGCTTGTTCAGCGCCGGGCGGATGCGCAGGCCGTTGACGGGGAGCAGGGCCAGGTCCAGATCCGGGAAACGCCGGGCGATTTCGTCGAGTTCGGCGATGCGCAGGGTGTCCGCGCCGAAGAAGACGGTGTGGCCGTCGGCGCGCAGCACGAAGGTCACCTCGGGGACGCCGTGACTGGCAGGCGCGGCCGTCACCTCGACCGGGCCGAGACGCGTGCTCTGCCACGGCGCCAACTCGACCACATCGGTGAAGCCTGCGGCGCGAACCTTCTTGGCCAGGCCGGGAACCACCGCGAACGGTACCGACTTGTCGGGATACAGGACCAGGGCGTCGAGATCGCAATGGTCGTAGTGGCCGTGGCTGATCACGATGCCGGAGAGCTCGGGCAGATCGGCCGCGGTGGCGAACGCGCGCGGCTCACCCTGCCGATAGAAACGGGTCTCCGACAGCCACGGGTCGGTGAGGATCCTTGCACCCCCGAAATCGATGAGGGCGCTGGCATGGACGACGCGGGTCACGGTGAGCATGGCGTTTTCCTAACAAGACAGTCGTCTACTTAAAGTCCAAAGTAAGTAGACGCCTGTCTTGTTATCCTGTCAACGTGCCCGACCAGCCCACTCCCGCCCGCAGCCGCAACCGCCGCGGCCAAGGCGCCCTCCTACGCGACGAACTCATCACCGCCGCCAGCCGCCTCCTCGAAGACCTCGACGCCCAGGAAGCCCTCTCCCTCCGCGCCGTAGCCCGCGCCGCCGGCGTCGCCCCCCAAAGCGTCTACCTGCAATTCGCCGACAAACGCGAACTCCTGACCGCCGTCTACAGCCTCCGCTTCGCCGAACTCCGCGACGCCTTGCTGGCCGCTCTCACCCCGATCCCCGAAACCGCGCCCGCCGAACGCCTTTCGGCCCTCTGCCACGCCTTCGTCACCTACGGCATCACCAACCCCGGCCACTACCGTGTCCTGTTCGGCACGGCGGGCACCCCCGGCTGGGAGCCCACCGAGGGCCAACTCCCCGGCCTCCCCACCATGCAACTCATGGTCGACACCGCCTCCGCCGCGGGCGCCCCCGACCCCACCGCGACCGCCCAATGCCTCTGGGCAGGCATGCACGGCCTGATAACTCTCCGCCAGGACCGCCCGAGCTTCCCCTGGCTCCCCCTCGATCACCTGGTCGACACCCTTATCCACGCACATCTCGCCACCGCAAGGGGTGCGAAGTCGCACGAAGATCCGGACGGCGGCGGTGCAGTGTCGGTGGAGTGAGGCACCATGGTCGGCGTGACCTCAGCCGACTCGAACGCCTCCGACCTCGTCAATGCCGCGCCCCCGTCCAGCACAGGTGACCTGCGCGAGGATGCCGAAGCGCTGCTGCGGGAGTTGGCCGGGCCGCAGGCACGGTTGCGGGAGGATCAGTGGGTCGCGATCGAGGCGTTGGTGGTGCAGCGGCGGCGGGCGCTCGTGGTGCAGCGGACCGGGTGGGGCAAGTCGGCCGTGTACTTCATTTCGGCGAAGTTGTTGCGGGCTCAGGGGCGGGGACCGACGGTGATCGTGTCGCCGTTGTTGGCGTTGATGCGGAACCAGGTGGCGTCGGCCGAGCGGGCGGGAGTTGTTGCGGCGACGATCAATTCGGGGAATGTCACCGAGTGGGATGATATTCATGCGCGGGTGGCGTCGGGGGAGGTCGATGTGCTGCTGGTGAGTCCGGAGCGGTTGAACAATCCGGACTTCCGGGATTCGGTGTTGCCGAAGCTGGCTGCGGATGCCGGGCTGGTGGTGATCGATGAGGCGCATTGTGTGTCGGATTGGGGGCATGACTTCCGGCCGGATTATCGGCGGATTCGTACGCTCATCGCTGATCTCGGGTCGGAGGTGCCGGTCCTCGCCACCACGGCGACAGCCAATGACCGGGTGGTGACCGATGTGGCGACCCAGATCGGTACGGACACACTGGTTTTGCGGGGCAGCCTGGACCGGGAGTCGCTGCATCTGTCGGTGGTGCGGATCGCCGACGCGGTCGAGCGGACAGCCTGGCTGAGCAAGCGGCTGCACGAGCTGCCCGGGTCGGGCATCGTCTACACGCTGACGGTGGCCGCCGCGCATGATCTCGCCGATGTGCTGAATTCGCACGGGCACACGGTTGCGGCCTACACGGGGCAGACCGATCCCACCGAGCGTGAGCACCTCGAGGCCGCACTGCTGAACAACGAGGTGAAGGCGCTCATCGCCACCTCCGCACTCGGAATGGGTTTCGACAAGCCCGATCTCGGGTTCGTCGTGCACCTGGGCGCGCCCTCCTCCCCCATCTCCTACTACCAGCAGGTGGGCCGCGCGGGCCGCGGCACCGAACGCGCCGAGGTGATCCTGCTGCCCGGCCGCGAGGATCGCCAGATCTGGAGCTACTTCGCCTCGGTGGCCTTCCCACGCGAGCACATCGTCCGCTCGGTGCTGGCCGCCCTCGACACCGACCGCCCGCTCTCCACCGCCGCCCTCGAACCCCTGGTGGAGCTCAACCGTTCCCGCCTCGAAATGGTGCTCAAGGTCCTCGACGTGGACGGCGCGGTGCGCCGGGTGCGCGGCGGCTGGCTCGGTACCGGACAGCCCTGGGTTTACGACACCGAACGCTACGAGCGTTTGAGCATCGCCCGCGAGGCGGAGCAGCAGGCCATGATCGACTACGAGTCGACCACCGGCTGCCGAATGACGTTCCTGCGCAGCCAGCTCGACGATCCGGGCCTGGCGCTGGGCACCCACTGCGGCCGCTGCGACAACTGCACCGGCACCCGCCAGGACACCACCGTCGAGGCCACCGCCCTCGCCGAGATCCGCACCCGCCTGGATCGCCCAGGCATCGACCTGGCGCCCCGCAAACAATGGCCCACCGGCCTGGCGAAGCTCGGAATCTCACTGTCCGGCAAGATCACCGACGGTCCCGAGACCGGCCGCGTACTGGGCCGCCTCAGCGATCTGGGCTGGGGGCAGCGCCTGCGCCCCCTCCTCGACGGCCCCGACGCTCCCATCCCGGACGAGGTCTTCCGTTTCTGCACAACGGTTCTGCGCGAATGGGATTGGGCCCGGCGTCCCACCGCCGTCATGGCCCTGGAATCCGGCAATCGCCCGACCCTGACCCGCTCCCTCGCCGCGCGCCTGGCTCAGGTCGGCCGCCTCGAAGATCTCGGCGTCCTGCACCTTCGCCCCGATCTCCCGCCCGTATCCGCCGCCAACTCGGCGCACCGCGTGGCCGCCCTCCACAATGCCTGGGAGACACCGGATCTCAGCGGCGTCGAGGGCCCGATCCTGCTGGTCGACGCCCTCACGGACACCGGCTGGACCTTCACCATGGCCGCGCGCACCCTGCGTGCCGCCGGAGCCGATGCCGTCCTCCCCTTCGCTCTCGCCACGCCGTCCTGATCACCGGCGTATCGTCGAATCAGGGAGGGAAACACCATGACTGAGCCTGAAATCGGCAGCGAAGCGCCCGAAACCGGCAACGAAGCGCCCGAATCGCCCGACCCCAGGGCGCGTTGGCGCACGCTTCCGCCGGAGCCGACGGAGTGGATCGAGATGAAGGACCGCGAGCCCTCGTCGATCGATTTCGGTTCCGGCCACGATCCGGACCGCGATATCTACCTGTACGGAACCGGCGGCATGCCCTGAAACAGGCTCACGCACCGTCGCCGGAGGCCCGGTTCTTGAGATTGTCGATCGCGTCGACATAGCGCAGCATGAGCCGGGCGAAGTCGAGGCGATCCTGCTCCGGCCACTCGGCGGTGATGTATTCGAACGCCGCGCGCTGCCGACGACGGAAGTCCCGCATGAATTCGCGGCCCTGCGAGCTGAGTTCGAGCACCGCGCGACGACCATCCAGCTGCGACGGGACACGCACCAGATAACCCGCCTTGATGTTGTCGGTGACCATGCGACTGGCCACGGACGGATCGACGCACATGGCCGCCGCGATGCCGCCGACCGACATCTCCTCACCCTTGTCGCGGTCGCAGCCCAGGACGAAGCCCAACACCAACGCCCGGGTGGAGTCCTTGGCCGAGATGGGGTTCTCGACCTCCTGCAGGACCCCGCGCCGCAGCTTGCCGAATGCCGGTCCGATGGCATCGAGTAGCTCGTCGGTGGTGCGGGCGTCCTCGGTCATGGGGTCATCGTATCTTCATGCTTCTACGAACATATGTGTTGACTGTCAAATGTGTGCATGACAGCATGCATTTGTCCATGAGCATGGATTCGCACTCGATCGGAGTTCCCCATGACCATCCTCGTCACCGGCGCCCGCGGCCAGATCGGCCGCGCGGTCATCTCCAGCCTGCATGCCCAGGGTCTGCCGGTTCGCGCCGCCAGCGCCAAACCCGCCGACCTCGACCTGCCCGCCGGAGTGCGCGCCGTCGAACTCGGCGATGATCCCGAAACCCTTTCCACCGCACTGGAAGACGTGAAACAGGTCTTCCTCTACGCCAAGGCCGACCTCGCCGACGCCTTCGTCACGGCCGCCCAGCAGGCCGGGGTGGAACACGTTGTGCTGCTGTCGTCTTCGGCGGTCAACGATCCCGCGGCAACGTCCAATCCCATCGGCGCAATGCATCTGGCGGTCGAGAAGTCCCTCGCCGCTTCATCTCTCACCACCACTGTGCTGCGGCCGGGCGGTTTCGACAGCAATGCCTTCGGCTGGATCAAGGCCGTGGCCGCCGGAGAGCCCATCGAGCACGCCTACCCCGAGGCCAGCCTGGCCATGATCCACCCGCTGGACATCGCCGATATCGCGGTCGCCGCCCTGACCGGCACCGAATTGCGCGGGCGCACGGTCAGTCTCACCGGTCCGGAGGCCATCAGCTTCCGCGCGCAGATCGGCCACCTGTCCGAGGCCATCGGCCGGGAGATCCCCATCGTCCAGATCTCCCGAGACCAGGCCGAGGCGCAGCTCTCCCGCACGATGCCGCCGTACATCGTCGACGCGCTGCTCACCATCTGGGCCATCACCTCCGAGCGCCCCGAGACCCCCGCCGACACCACCGAGACGTTGCTCGGCGTTCCCGCCCGCACCTTCGAGCAGTGGGCCCGCGAGAACGCCGCCGCCTTCACCGCCGCCTGAGACCCGTCCCGCAGCATTTTCGGACCCGCCGGGGCGGGTTGCCCGGCCGTCGCGGAAACCACTGTCCACCAGCGGCGCGGCGCGTAGGCTCGAACGGATTCCGCACTCGCCGAAGGTCCCGGGGAGGTCACCATGGCGTCCGCAGCTCGCAAATCGTCGGCATCACCCAAGGCTCCGCCGCTCCCGATCCTGCGCACCATCTCCCGGATTCGCGACGGGCTGTCCGCCTTCCAGCGCCGCCTGGTGCCGGGGCACATCGCACTGCTCGATATCTCCACCATCGGCTACCTCACCCAGGCGGTCGCGGCCGCCGCGGAACTCGGCATCGCCGACGCCCTCGCCGACGGACCCAAACAGCCGCCCGAACTCGCGCGGGCGCTGAATGTCGACGAGGCCGCGTTGCGGCGGCTCATGCGGTTCCTGATCAGCTTCGACGTCTTCGGGCAGCGGGGCGACGGCGGCTACCGGCTGACCCGGGTGTCGGAGAGCCTGCGCGGCGACGCCGAGGTCTCACTGCGAGACCTGTTCCTGCTCTTGGGCTCCGACCTGCACCGCAAACACTGGTCGGGCCTGGCCGACTGCGTGCGCACCGGACACTGGCGCTGGCCCGAGGTCGAGGGCATGCCGTTCTTCGAATACGCCGAGGCGCATCCGGAGGTCGGACAGGTCTTCGACGCCGCCATGACCAGCGTCAGCACCCTCGCGGTGGAACCGCTGCAGGCGGCCTACGATTTCGGGCGGTACGGGTCGATCGTGGATATCGGCGGCGGCCGCGGCAGCCTGCTCGTCGACATCCTGCGGCGGCATCCGTCCATGCGGGGCACCATCTTCGAGATGCCACGCATCGCCGAGGGTCTGGCCGAGGAACTGTCCGCGCCCGGGCTGACCGGGCGGCTCACCGTCGAGTCCGGCGACTTCTTCGAAGCGGTACCCAAGGGCGGGGACGCCTACCTGCTCAAACACATCATCCACGACTGGTCCGACGAGGCCGCCGAACGGATCCTGCGCACGGTCCGCGCGTCCATGGAAACCGAAGCGCGCCTGCTCATCATCGATATCGTGCTGCCGGAGCACCGGAGACCGCACATGGGCAAGCTGCTCGATCTGGAGATGCTGATCAATACCGACGGCGGCCGGGAACGCACCCAGACCGAATTCGGAAACCTGCTCTCCCGCAGCGGTTTCACCCTCACCAAGGTGACGCCGACCGCCGCTCCCGACAGTGTGATCGAGGCCCACCCGGCCTGGTGACCGTGACCGCCCGAAACCGACAGCCACCCGACACCGACGACGGCCCGGGTGGTGGTCGGCCCCCTGCACCGATCCACACCCGGGCCCGTCGACGCCGCCCGCGGGGCGTGCGCGGCGCAACCCGCACGCCCGCCACGGGCCTGCTGCCTCCTGATTCGACTGTCGCGCAGTGACTTCAGGCGGATCGGCGGATCCTAGGGCCGACAACCCCTGCGGCCCGATCGGTCCAGCCGTCCGCCATCTGCGCCAACAGGAACCAGGCGGCGTGTACTTGTTCGTCCGAGACCTTCTCGGCCGTTCTCAGCAGATGTACGGCGCGCACATGCGCCGCGGCCATGGCATCCACCACGACCCCGAGGGATTCGGCCCGCGCTGCACCCCTCGGCAGCGCCCGGCTCGCCACCCACTCGTCGATGAAGGTGACCAGTTGGGTCCGTAGCTCATCGATGCCGCCGGTGTCGCCGGGCTGCTCCCGGCGCTGCAGGTGCAGTTCGGCCAGCGCCCGGGCCCAGCGGGTGACGGGATGGTCGTCGGACTGATCGCCGATGTGACCGCAGAAGGCGGCCAGCAGTTCGTGCCAGTCGGGTAGCAGCGGGCGATTGACTTCGAAACTCGCGTCTTTCGGAGATTCGGCTTTCGATATCTCGGTTCTCGACGTTCCAGCACGACCACTCGCCCGCCTCAACCGGGTGTTATCAGGTTGGGGTACGTACATACCTACCTCCAGGCGGTGCGGGCGCACCCGGTCCCGCGGCGGTCACCGGACCGCGAGCCCGGCGCGGCAAGGGCGGACCGCGCCGGATCCAGGCAACCGCTATCGGCGAAGGGCACATCTCGATGCGGCACCGGGTGCACTTCCAGAATGACCGCTCGGGCCGTCCCGCCCACTGCCCTTCCCC
>NZ_BAAFGR010000043.1:0-50394 GCF_041154655.1 Nocardia sp. JMUB6875 | reverse complement strand
CCCCCAGAACGATCCAGGCCACCCCGCTCCCCCGTCCGCGCCGCGCCCCGCGAACCACCACTGCCGCAACGCACATGCCCACCAGCAGACACGCGACCGCCACACCAACCCCGGCGACCCAGCCCATCATCAATGCGGTAGTAGTTGCGCCCCAACAGAACACGGCGGCAGGCACCAGGCGGGCGTCCAGCACCTCAGGAACCTCGAGCAGTCCGCGTTCCTTCGTAGCGGTGTCCCCGGAGCCAGGTCCCTCGCCGCTCATATCGTCACCCGCTCTCGGAGCCGATTGAGCCGGGCATGGCCGATGCCTTCGATCTCGGCGAGCTGATCAACGGAGGTGAACCGGCCGTGCTTGGAGCGCCAGGTCAGAATCGCTTTGGCGGTAATGGGTCCGACACCGGGCAAAGTATCGAGCTCAGCCTCGGTAGCGGTATTGAGATTCACCTTCGCCGCGGCACCGGTGGGTTTCGGTGAGCCCGATGACGGGGGTGGCGAATTCCCCACCGGATGAGCCGAGTTCACGATCGTGGTGCCGGCCTGCTGCGAGGTTGGCCGGGTCACGGTCCGGGCCACGATGATCTGATCGCCGTCGGTGAGCGGCTGAGCCAGATTGAGCCCGGACAGGTCGGCCTCCGGCCGCGGAGCCGCCGCCCGAAGCGCATCCGCCACCCGAGCCCCAACCGGGAACCGCCGCAACCCACCGTGCTCCACCAGCCCCACAACACTGACCACCACTTCCCCGGGCGTGGCGGCCACCGTGGCACCGCCCGGTGTGGCAATCACCGTGGGAGCAACCGGATTTCGCCCCGGCTGCGGCACGGCGGGGCTTACGGGCGCACCGGCGCCAGCCGGAAGGGTGGGTGCGGGGGTGCCGTCGGTGGGAGGCGAATCCCCTTCGAGGGGAGCGGGTTCGGTGAGGGAAGCGATGGGCGGGACCGGGAGGGATTCGGGTTGTTCGCGCAGAGCGACATAGCCCGCGAGGAGCACTGCGAAGAAACCGAGGGCGGCGATGACCAGGGCGCCGCGCGGGCCTGGATCCCAGCGGGTGCCGCGGAAGCGTTCGGGGACCAGGCGTTCGTGCCAGAGGGAGATGCTGCCGCAGGGCTCGGACAGCCAAGCGGGCGCGGCGAATCCGCGGTCCGGGCCACGGCGGTCGGGGTCGAGGTCCGCGGCGGGGGTGTCCGGGTCGAGATGGTCGAGGGACCCCTCGTCCCAGCGGGCGGGATGCGAACGGGTGGAATGGTGTTCGGGGTTCGGGGTGGCGTTGAGGCGGTGGAGTGGGGTGTGTTCGTCGAGTTGTGGCATGGAGATGACGGTAGGAGCGGCGGGCGACCGGGCCGCTCGTGCGAGCTGGGGATTCGGGGTGGCTGTGGATAGCGGATTTCGGTGTGGACAAATGCATTTCCGCTGGCTGGGGCGCTGAAAAACCGGTGAGTGCGGGGGTGCCCGCGGGGTTACAGTGAGAATCAATCACTGGGGCGAATCGGCCACGGGGGGACGGGGGTTGGGATGTACAAGTTCGTCACGATGCTTGTTTTCTGGTTGGTGCCACCTGGGCTGATCGGGTTGTACTGGCTGTTCTGGGCGGTGGTTGCGCCGGGGTTCGGGCGGCAGAACGGGATTCGGGCCTGGTATTTCAATGTGATTCAGCATGGGGCCGGGCCGTGGTGGTTTTTGACCTATGCGTTTGTGGTCGCGTTGGTTGTGCTGGTGGTTGATGCCGATCTGGATCCGCAGCCGGCGCTGACCATGATCTCGGGGCTGCTGCTGATCGGCTCGGTGGTGATGGTGGGCGTGTATGTCGTCAATGAGGACAAGAATGTGGGGCGGTTCTACGCGGGTGCGACCACGCTGTATGTGCATGATCCGAACCAGGTTCCGGCGTCGGTGCACCTGCTGGCCGACGGCGGGCATCGGGATACCGACGGCTGTGCCATCAAGGGCGATCACGATGTGTTCGGCTGTATCCAGAAGGCCGACCTGCCCACCGCGGGCTGGGAGCCGCGGGTCGGTTCGCTGGACGGGGCGCGGATCGCGCTGACCCGTGCTACGGGGGCTCAGCAGGCGGTGAGCCTGCGCACCGAGACCATCACCTATCTCAACGCCAAGGGCGACACCACCGGCGCCTGGAGCGGCGTGCTGGACGGCACCGGAATCAATGTCCCGCTGGGCGGCGTGGCCACCTGGTCGGGCCAGGGCAATGCCACCCAGTGCACGTTCTCCGGCGACTACGGCATCGATCGCGCCTTCGGCGGCTCCCGCCGCAACAGCCTGCCCAACCTGCTGCGCGAACGCTTTCCGCTGATCGGCTACGACATGAGCGATGTCTGGGGCTACTGCGACGGCAAGGAGCCGATCGTGGTCATCCCGGTCACCATGCCGATGCCGTGGACGCACGGCACCGTCACCGCCCCGGCGGGTGTCATCACCGTGCGCGGCGACCACGGCCATGTGAAGCTCGACTACCTGACCGATGTCGCCGCCGGAACCCTGCCCGGCCCGGTGTACCCGAAGTCGCTCGCGGCCCTGCAACGCCAGCAGACCAAGTGGGTCGCGGGCCGGGAGAACATGAACCGCAACCACTTCGGCTTCGATCCGGCGAATTCGGCGGCCCAGACCGGCAATATCTCCGAGTACCTGCTGCGCGACAAGACCACCGGCCGCCTGCAGTGGGTGACGCCGATGACCTTGCGCGGCAGCACCTCTCAGCTGTTCGTGGCCTATTCGATCACCCCGGCCGACGAGGTGCACCGCGCCAACCTGAACCACGAGTCGGTCTACGCGCTCGACGACACCGATCCGCGCCGCATCAATATCGACAATCTGGACGCCGACGCCCGCTCCTGGCTGGCCAGCAATGCGGGCACGGTCATGTCCAACGGCGGCAAGCTGGTCGAATTCACCCCGATCGACGGCGATTCCTGGCGCGGCTTCGTGGAATTCAACGGCCGGGTCGCCTACCGGCTCGATATCAGCGCCAGCCGCACGGTCCCGACCCAGCTGGTGAAGCTGGACGACACGGCCCCGGGCACGCAACCGCCGCAGGGCCCGGCCAATGCCGATTGCGGCAAGGACATCGCGGCGCTGACCCCGGCCCAATTGGCCCAGTGCGCCAAGGTTTTCGTCGACGAACTGGCCAATCGGCAGGCGCAGCAGGGCCCGCGCTAGCGCACCGGGTCTGGGCTAGCCGCAGCCGCCGGGAACCACCAGCGCGCCGACGGCCCCCATGCCCAGGTGCACACCCAGCGTGGGCCCGAACTCGGCGACGATGATCTCGCGAATCCCGGGAATCAGGTCCCGCAGCTGACCGGCGATGGTGTTGGCGGCCTCCTCGGCCCCCAGGTGCTGGACGGCGATCGCCGCGCCGTCCTCCCCGGCCGCATCCACCGCCGCGGCAACGAGTTTGGTGAAGGCCTTGGACCGCGTTCGGGCCTTCTCCCGCAATTCCAGGCGGCCGTCCACGATCTGCAGGATCGGCTTGGTGACCAGCTCGGTGCCGAAAAAGGCTGCGGCCGTGCTCAATCGGCCGCCCCGGCGCAGCTGCTCGGTGCGATTGACCACGATGAACGCGCGCCCCCGGCTGGCGGCCGCCACCGCGGAGTCGTAGACGACGTCCAGCGGCTCACCCGATTTGGCGCGCCGCGCCGCGGCCAGCACCGGCAGCCCGGTCCCCAGTCCGGCGCTGAGCGAATCCACCAGGCGGATCCGGTTTCCGGCGTCCATATCGCGCACCGCCTGCCGCCCGGCCTCCCAGGTGCCCGACAGCTGCCGCGAAATGTGCACGGCGACAACACCGTCGCCGTCGCTGAGTTCCAGCGCCCGTTCGTAGACGGCCCGCAGGTCACCCGGCGAGGCGGCCGAGGTGGTGACGTGGGAGTTGCCGTAGTCGATATCGCACTCGTCCAGGCCCTCCCGGATCTCCCGGTCGTCGACCAGCACGTGCAGGGGCACGGACAGCACCCCGAGATCGGCCGTGAGGTCGGCCGGCAGACTGGCCGACGAATCGGTCACCACCACCACGGTCATGCAGTAGGAGCCTTTTCCGACGTCGCTTCGGTCGACATTTTCGCTGTGGCCTCGGTCAATACCTTGACCATGGCCCGGGCGACCGCGGTGTGCCCTTCCCAGCCCCAGTGGATGCCGTCCGGATTGGCGGGACCGTTGAACACGTTGTCGCGCACGGCCTCTCCGAGATCCACCAGCGGCACCGAATGCTCCCCCGCCCAGGCCGTCACGGCCTCGACCATGGGTTCGCGCCCGCTGTGCACCTTGGCGTAGGCCTCGCACTGGTGCACCGACGGCAGCACCGCCACGAACGGCAGTTCGGGCCGCAACTGCGCCAGCGAATTCCGCGACTGCTCCAGGTAATCCACGCTCACCGACGGCGGCAGCGCCACCGGCCACCCCAGCGGGGACAGCTTGGGCTGCAGCCAGGTGTAGGCGTCGCGCACCCGGCGCCGCACGGCGGCCGGTCGCACGTAACGGATGAGCTCGCGCAGCGCGGTCGGCAGCGGCGAGGGCAGCGAATCCATGCCGCCGGTCGCGAACACCACCGCGCCCGCGCGCGGCACCGCCGCCCAGATGCGCGGGTCGCCGATCAGCGCCCAGTAGGCGTCGCGGCAGGTCCAGCCGATCCGGGCGACCAGTTCGACATCCCAGTCCAGTTCGGCCGCAACGAGATTCGGCCAGATGCGGGGATGGTCGGCGGGCAGCCCGCCCTTGGGGCCGAAGTAGGACAGCGAGTCCGCGACGACCACGAGCACCTTGCGCTCGGACGAATCCGTGCGCTCGGACGAATCCTTCGATGCCGGTGCGGCAGTCGAATCCTCAGAGGACATCGGGTGCAACCTTCGCGAGCGCGTTCCACACGTCCAGCCGCCAGCCGGGCCGCTCGATGCTGGGCCCGTGGCTGGTCAGCTGCACCCAACTGGTGTTGGCCAGCCCGCCCAGCGCCGGCCAGGACGCGGCGGGCAGTTCGAGCAGGGCCGCGGTCAGCGCCGCGATCAGCCCGCCGTGCGCGACCAGCACGATGGTGCGGCCGGGCCAGTCCTCGCGCTCGACGAGCAGTTCCTGGACCACGGGCAGCGCCCGCGCGCCGACCTGCAGCTTGGATTCGCCATTGGGCGGGGTGAAGGTCGGGTCCAGCCGCCACGCCTTGCGGGCGCCGGGGTACTGGGCGTCGACCTCGAGGTGGTTCATGCCCTCCCAGTCGCCGAGATTGGTCTCGCGCAGACGGGAATCGGTGACGACCGGCATGGCCGCGCATTCGGCGACGGCGAGCGCGGTGTCGTGGGCGCGCTTGAGATCGGAGGAGACGATGTGGATCAGGTCGGCGCACGCCATCTCGGGCGCACAGTCCTTGGCCTGGCGTCTGCCGACATCAGAGAGTTCGGTGTCGATCTGGCCCTGCATGCGGTCGCTGGCATTCCATTCGGTTTGCCCGTGCCGCAGCAGAATCAACCGGCGGACGCCGGCCATCTTGCTCACTACTCGTCCCCGCCCTCTTCTTCCTTCGCACCCGCGGCGGCGCGCGGATCCCCGAGGCCCTCGATCGGCACCTGCGGGCAGTCCTTCCACAGCCGCTCGAGGCCGTAGAAGTCGCGCTCGTCCTCGTGCTGGACGTGGATCACGATCTCGACGTAGTCGAGCAGCGCCCAGCGGCCCTCGCGAGTGCCCTCGCGGCGGACCGGCTTGAACCCGGCCTCGCGCAGCTTGTCCTCGATATTGTCGACGATCGCGTTGACCTGGCGCTCGTTGGGCGCGGACGCGATGACGAAGCAGTCGGTGATGACCAGCTGCTCGGACACGTCGAGCACGACCACGTCGGCGGCCAACTTCTCGTCGGCGGCCAGTGCGGCCACCGTCGCCATCTTGACCGCTTCTGCCGATGCTGTCACCCTGCTACCTCTTCCTGCGCACGTTCACGGTTGCACTGTCTGTTTTCACGATGCACTGTCTTGCGACACGTACAGGTGCCGTTTCGATATGTATTGGACGACCCCGTCCGGGACGAGATACCACACCGGGCGACCCTCCCCCGCCCGCCGCCGGCATTCGCTCGACGAGATGGCCAGGGCCGGAATCTCGACCATGGTGACCGTGCCCTCCGGATAACCGCGGAGGAAGTCGGCGAGATGGTCGATATTCAATTCGTACCCCGGACGGGTCACGCCGACGAATTTCGCCAGCTCGAACAGTTCCGACCAATCCTGCCATGTCAGGATGCTGGCCAGCGCGTCCGCACCGGTGATGAAGTACAGATCCGCGTCGGGATGCTGTTCGGCCAGGTCACGCAGGGTGTCGACGGTGTAGGTCTCCTTGCCCCGGTCCACATCCACCCGGCTCACCGAGAACCGCGGATTCGACGCGGTCGCGATGACCGTCATCAGATACCGGTCCTCGGCCGCACTGACCGCCCGATCGCCCTTCTGCCACGGCTGCCCGGTGGGCACGAAGATCACTTCGTCCAGATCGAACCGATTCGCGACCTCACTGGCCGCGACCAGGTGCCCGTGGTGGATGGGGTCGAAGGTGCCGCCCATCACGCCCAGCTTGCGGCGGCCGTTCTTATGCACGAAAAGCGAGCTTACCGGGGGCTATTGCATCGCCCGCGCACCGGCGGGGCGAGCGGGGGTCGCGGCGTTGCGATCAGGCTGACCACAAGTCGGGACTTTCTCCCGGACTCGAGTTGCCATGGGTGTGCTGTTGGAGATCCGCAGGCCCGCAGCAGTCGAATCAATCAAGGGAACTCGTCATGGGACGACATTCTTATCGGTTTGCCGCGGCGCTGGCCGCGATCGGTGTTTCCACGCTCGGTGTGTCCGCGCTCGCCGCGCCGGGCGCGCACGCGGAACCGGCCGCTCTCAATGGATTGTTCGCGCTGGCGCCGGGCGTGTGTGCGAACGGTGCGGTGACCGGAAGCTTCTTCCGCATGATCCTGCCGACCGGCGACGCGAATGGGCCCTTCCTCCAGAACAGCGACTCCCGATGCAGCGATCAGACGGTGACGCCGCTGTCGGCGGGCACCGATGGCGGGCTGGTCAGCGGCAGCTATCAGCCGCAGCCCGCCGCGGCCTTCGATGGCGCGGGGAACGCGCAGTCGGGGCGGGTGACCACGCCGGTGCGTTTCTACGGCGTCGATTTCGCGACCGCGACCAATCCGACGGATCCGCAGACCGGCTCCGGAACCGGTCTGCCCCAGCTGTTCAGCGATGGCGGCCGATTGTCGGGTGACCTGAGCAGTCTGGGGGTCACCTGGAACAACCAGGTGTTCAATCAGGGGTCGCCGAAGCCCGGCGGCGGGCTGCCGGGCAAGACCAGCGGGGTCAGCGGAAGCATCGACGCGGCGGGCAATTTCGTCATCGAGTGGACCAGTCAGATCGTGGGCGGGCCGTTCAACAACTTCACCGGGCTGTGGCATCTGGCGGGGCAGTATCGGGGCAGCCTGCCGCAGGGCGCGCCCGCCGCGGCACCGATCGCGCCGCAGGGTCCGGCCTCGGCTCCGCCCGCCGCGGCTCCGGCTCCGGCCGTCGCGGAACCGGGTGCGCCGCAAGCGCCCGCCGCCGAATCCCCGGCGCCGCAGCCCGCCACCGCACCCGCCGCGGCTCCGGCATCGCAGGTTCAGGCCGCGCCGGTCCTGGCGACCAAGACCGTGGAAATACCGCGCGGGCAACGCTATCCGTGGCTGGTACCGGTACTGCTGATCATCGCGATCATCGGCACCGGTGTGTTCTTCGGCGCGGACCGCCTGGTCCGAATACGGCGATGAGCACCGTGTCCACGTTCTCCGGGCTGCCCGCCTACTCCGAATTCGTCTCCCAGGCGGAGCGGGCGCCCGAACGGGTCACGGCGCGATGGCCGTTCGCGGTGCTGGCGATGCTCGGCGTGCTGCTCGTGGCCGCGCCGGTCGCCACGGGGATGTTCCCGCGTGCGGTGAAGGGTGAGGCCATGATCGACGCCTTCGGCCCGTATGTGACCGAGCAGAGCATCGACGGGTACCGCTCGGATCTGCGCGTACTGGACGGCGCGCGCACGAATATTGTTACCCTGCAATCTGTTTCGCCGCCTGCGGGTGAGTATCCCCGCGTGGATCAGTTCGTCCGGGACTACCCGGGCATCCGGGCCGACATCTCGTCCATGCTCGACGCGATCGACACCAATCGGCAGAATTACCGGACACTCTCCAACACAGCGCCTTTCGGCAGCCTGCCCTGGTTGCTGGCATTGCCCGGCGTGGTGCTGATCGGTGCGGGCATCGCCGGCTTCCGCGCCGCAGGGAACGGCTCACGGGCCACGACGTGGCGGGCCTTCGCGGGGCTGGCGGGCCTCGCGCTGATCGTGACACCTTTGGCGGCAGGGCTTTTCGCGGCGGCTCCTGCCGCGCAGCCGGTCATCGACGGGTTCCGGCCGATCCTCACCACCGAGCACGTACGCCGAGTCCAGGGCTATTTCGTCACCCTGGTCGCCGCGGACGGCGAATTGAACAGCCGCTACGCCGGGGCGGTTCGCGCCGCGCACCCCGATGCCGATCTGTCGGGCATCACCGCGCTCGAGAACCGCTGGCAGCCCATGACCTCCCGCTTCGCGGCGCTGGTCGGGACCATGAACGACAATGTGCGCAATTTCGACGCCGTGGTGGCGTTGAACGACGTCACCCGCCCGCTCGGGTTCACCGCGTTTCGCGGCTTGGCCTGGGGCTTCTTGATTCCCGGCATTTTGGTCACGGGCTTGGCCCTGATCGGCTTACGCCCAGTCCCAACCGGCTCCGGCCGAGGTGATTCCACCGGAGAAGAGCAATGAGCAAGTCGCGTTCCCTTACTCGTGCCCGCGCGATCGCCGCGGTGCTGGCGGCCACCGCGGTGCTGGCCGCGGGCTGTGGCAGCGACGATACACACGAGACCTCCGGCGGCCCCGAGCAATTGGTGGGCCTGCTGCGGTTCACCCCGGGTGCGGTGGACGGAAACACGGTGCGCGGCACGTGGTTTCGAATGGTTCAGCCGGGCGGCACAGCGGAGAACGGGCCCTATATGCCCAATGGCGATTCCCCCGCGCAGGGTGGTTCCACCACCTTGCTGGAGCCTGGCACCGCGGGCGGCCTGCGGACGGGCGGCTACCAGAGCGAGCCGCAACCCGGTTTCGCCCAGGGCAATTCGCTGTCGGGCTCCATCACCAAGCCGACCAAGTTCTTCGCCGTCGAGTTCGGCATCTCCACCAACCCGGTCGACCCGCAGACCCGCCGCGAGGTCGGTCCGCCGACCGTGACCGCCGACAACGGCAAGCTCACCGCCGACCTGTCGTCCTGGGCGGCCTCCTGGAACGACCAGGAGTTCAACCAGGGCGCGCCCAAACCACCGGAGCGCCAGGGCGCGCGGGTGGCCGGAGCCGAAGAACTCCAGAAGGCGTGGGACTGGGTCTCGCACCAATGGTTCGAACGCCCCAAATCCGATGCCGCGCAGGGCCCGTCGGCTACCGGCACCTACGACGCCCGAACCAAGGCCTTCACTCTCCAGTGGACCAGCCTCATCGTCGGTGGCCCCTTCAACGGCTTCACCGGCGTCTGGCACCTCGAAGGAACCTTCGAACCCGACGCCGCCGCACCCGAGACCGTCCACCGTTCCGCCACCCCAACCGCCCAACCGCAACAGCCGAAATAGCTTCGCCCTCGGGATATTCGATCAGGAGCCGCTCCCATGACCACCGCCGAGCCGACCCGGCGACCCGCCGCGGTCACCGCCTTGCGCGCGATCGCCGCCCTGACCGTGGTGGGTAGCGCCGCCGCGGCCACCACCCTGACCGTGCGAGCCGACGAGCGGGTGCCGACCATCGTGGTGACGGGCGAACAGTCCTCCGCCGCAGCACAATCCACGCCCGGCAGCGTGACGGTGGCGCCCGCCCCGATACCGGCCGGTCCCGCCGCAGACCCGGCAACGGGTGCGCAGTCCGGCCCAACCCCCGGTGTACCGGCCGCCGTGCCGCTGGGTACCGGCCCGGCCTCCTCGGTACCGCTGGGAGGTGGCCCCACCGCCACGACGGCCCTGAATCCCGATCCGCGCACGCAGGGCGGTGCCTTGCCACCGGGTCCGAACTCCCAGGCTCCGGGTGGCAGCGTCCCGCTCGGGCCGAGCGCGTCGGCCGACAGCGCCGTACCGCTTGGTGCGGGAAGCCCTTTCGCGACTCCGGTGGTGAACACTCAGCCCGCCTGCCCACTGGGCTGGCCCGCGCCGAAGCAGCAGGGCGGCCTGGCCTCGCTGATCGGCCTGGCCCCACTGGCGGGTCCGTTCTCCTCGGAGGCGTTCGCCCTGGGATCGGTCTATCAGCCGATCCTGCAGCTGGTCGGCCCCGTGCTCGCCGAGATCGCGCCGGTCATCACGCGGTACCAGCCACTCATCGATCCGATCATCAGCCAGGTGCAGGGGGTGGAAGCCATTGTGCTGCAGGCGATCCTGCCCTACTACGGCCTCTACCGAAGCCAGCTCATCGCCGCCGAGGGCGATCTGGCGAAGGCCCTCGCCCCGGTGCTGAACAACGTCTACAACAGCGAGATCGCCTCCTGCTTCGTTGCCTGGCAGGGCCAGATCATCGATCAGGCCAAGGGTGGCCGCATCACCGTCGCGTCCCTCGCCCACCCGGGCACCGTCGTCGAGTTGGGCCCCGAGAACTGAGCTCGGGGCCCCGAAACGGTCAGGCGCACAGGGCCCGAGTGGCCGGTACGACCTCACCGATCCAGCGGCGCAGCTGGGTTTCGTCCGCGGACTCCGGCCAGTACACGAAGGTGTCGAACCCGGTCTCCGTGGCGAAGTCGGCCAGGATTCGAGCCCAGCCGGCCGCGTCGGTGCGGATCTTCTCCTCACCCCGGAGGGTGACCGGGCCCGGGGTATCGGTGATCGTTCCGACCAACTGCGCCATCCGCATGATGTCGCCCGGTTTCCGGCCCGCATCGATGGCTGACGAGGAGATGATGTCCTGTGTCGCTTGCCATTTCTCGTAGGGCAGGTAGTGCGGGATGGGTGCGGCCCAGCCGTCGGCGATGCGGCCGGTGAGAACGTTGGCCTTCGGGCCGACGCTGCCGAACCAGATGCCGACCGGGTGTGCGGGGGCGGGGCCGGATTGGACGCCGTGCACACGGTAAAGCGAGCCATCGACCTTCGCCTTCGTGCCCGGCTGCCACATGGCGCGAATGATCGCGGTGGCTTCCTCCAGTGCTTGCAGCGCTTCAGGATTCGTGCGCGTCGGACCGCCCATGGCGCTGATCGCAGGCCAGAAGGCCCCCGCACCCAAGGCGAGCTCGAACCGCCCGCCACTCAGCAGATCCAAGGTCGCGGCCTGCTTACCCAACATCGCCGGTCCGCGCAGCGGAAGGCTCGCCACATCCGGAAATACCCGCAGCCGTTCGGTTTCCGCCAACACCGTGGCGATCACCGCGAACGTGTCCGCCAGCCCACCCGAATACGGATGATCCTGGATACCGAGCAGCTCCAGCCCCTCCCGGTCCGCCTCCCTGGCCATCGCACGCAGCCGCGGCAGCTCGGTCACCGTCGGCGCCAACTGAATTCCGAATCGTAGATCCACCCAGCGATCATGCCAGTCGAATCCGAGCGAGTCAGCCGCGGCGCCGGAGCCGGGGAGGAGGACGATGGTGGGTATGGAGAGCACCGTGATCGAGGTGAAGACCGGGCGTAGTGAAGTCGTTCATGATCTGACGCCGCAGTGTGGGGAGTTTTTGGGCGACGTCGCGAACGGGGGTGACGGGTTGTTGCATGTGTTCGTGCCGCATGCGACGGCGGGGATCGCGTTGATCGAGCTCGGTGCGGGTAGCGATGACGATCTGCTGGCGGCGTTGCGGGATTTGCTGCCTGCTGATGATCGGTGGCGGCATGCGCATGGGTCGCGGGGGCACGGGCGTTCCCATGTGATGCCCGCTCTCATCGCGCCTTACGCCAGCATTCCGGTGCTCGGTGGGGAGTTGGCGCTGGGGACTTGGCAGTCGATCGCGATGGTCGACCTCAATGTCGACAATCCGGTGCGGCAGGTGCGGTTGTCGTTCCTGGCCGGGTGAGGGGCGCGATCAGGCTTGGGGGCGTTTGGACTTCGGGAGTTTGCTGACGATGGCGTCGTAGGAGCCGTCGATCAGTTCGCGGAGTTCGTCGTCGGGGATCTTGCCGCCGACGGCGACGCTGTTCCAGCCGTACCGACCGATGTAGTGGGAAGCGGTGACGTCGTCGGGGTAGACGTGGATCAGTTCGTCGGCTTCGGCGCGGGTGCGGCCGCATTTGAGGCCGATCGATTCGCCGGTGCCGATGAAGGCGAAGACCTTGTCGCCGACCTTGGCGACCACGTCGCCCTCCCAGGGCTCGTCTTCCCAGGCACCGGGTTTCGACAGGCAGTAGGCGAGGACGTCCATGGTGTCTCCTAGACCGGTAGCAGTCGGGCCACGACGGCGGTGAGTTGGCGGGCGTTGCGGCACTCGTGCATCTCGATGATGTCGGCGTACTTCGAGGCGGCGGAATCGCCGGTGCCCCACATTTTCTCGGCCTCAGGGTTGAGCCAGTAGGCGTGCTTGGCGGTGCCGACCAGCTGGCGGAGAGTATCGAGGGCGGGGTCGCGGTAGTTGGTGCGGGCGTCGCCGAGGATGAGCAGGGAGGTGCGGCTGGTGACGGCGTCGGGGAATTTGTCCGCGAGACCTTCCAGGGCCGAACCGTAATCGGAGTGGCCCTCGATGCCGACGACCTTGGATTCGGTGAAGATGCGCCGGGTCAGTTGATCCAGGGGCGTTTTCGAGTCGAAGAGCTGCGTCACCTCGTCGGTCTGGTCGACGAAGGCGAAGATGCGGACCCGGGAGAACTGTTCGCGCAACGCGTTGACCAGCAGCATGGTGAAGCCTGAGAAACCCGCCACCGAACCCGAGATATCGCACAGCAGAACGAGATCGGGGCGGCCGGGGCGGGGCTTGCGGGTGACCAGGTTGACCGGGACGCCGCCGGTGGACATGGACTTGCGCATGGTCTTGCGCAGGTCGATCTCGCCGCGGCGGGAGCGGCGGCGGCGCGCGGCCAGGCGGGAGGCCAGGACTCGGGCCAGGCGCTGGCTGCTGCGGCGCAGTTCGTCGAGTTCGGTCTGGGAGATGCGCAGGAAGTCGGCGTCCTCGGCCTGCCGGGCCACACCGTAGGTGGCGACGCGGTCGCGCCCGATGCGTTCGGCGACGCGGCGGCGCGTCTCCGCCTCGACGGTGCCGCGGAACTCCTTGATGCGGGCGCGCGCGGTACGGCGGGCCACCTCGGAGTCGAACTCCGAATTGTCCATGCCCTGCGACAGACCCGCGAGAATCTTGCTGACCAGCAGTTCGGGCTGCAGATCCTTCAGCGTCTGATACGCGGAGAACGACGGCCCGCCCGCCGCCTGGTACTGCCCCATCTGCTCGACCATCTGCGCGGCCAGCGCCTGCAACTGCTGCGCCTGCTCCCCGGACGGATCCTGGATCAGCAACTCCGCCAGCATCTTCCGCAGTTCGAGAATGTCGACCATGCCGTCGGGCCGCATCGGCAATTCGACCTCCTCGGCCCCGACCCGCTCACCGAGCGCGGCCGGGAACCACAGGTCGAACATGCCGTCGAAGGTGGTGCGCTGGGTGGTGCGGCGCAGTAGCGCGCAGGCCAGCCCCTCACGCAGGGCTTCACGATCCATGAGATCGAGAACGGTGAGAACCTGTCCGGCATCCACGGTTTCGGACGGCCCGACCGGAATTCCCCTGCCGCGCAAGGCTTCCACGAACCCGACCAGATGCCCTTGCAGCCCGTGTTCGGCCGTCGGTCCCGGCACCGTCACCGGTTTGGCGGGCGTACCGCCCGAAATCGCCCGCATGGCAGCCGAAACCAGTCCGCGCTGCCGGTTCTCCGCCATGTCAGGCCAGCTTCAGCTCGGACTGCGCGCGCACATGATCGGCCTGGTGCTTGAGCACCACCCCGAGCGTGGCCCGCACCGTCTTGTCGTCGAGATCCTTGGCGCCCAAGGCGAGCAATGTGCGCGCCCAGTCGATGGACTCCGCCACCGACGGCAGCTTCTTGAGCTGCATGCCGCGCAGCACGTGCACGATCCGCACCAGCTGCGCCGCCACCGCGGGCTTGAGCTCCGGCACCCGGCTGGCCAGGATGCGCCGCTCGAGATCCTCGTCGGGGAAATCGATGTGCAGGTACAGGCAGCGCCGCTTCAACGCCTCGGACAGCTCGCGCGTGGCATTGGAGGTCAGCACTACGAACGGCTTGCGGGTGGCGCTGATGGTCCCCAATTCCGGCACGGTGACCGAGAAGTCGCTCAGCACCTCGAGCAGTAGACCTTCGATCTCGACGTCGGCCTTGTCGGTCTCGTCGATGAGCAGCACGGTCGGCTCGCTGCGCCGGATGGCGGTCAGCAGCGGGCGTTCCAGCAGGAATTCCTCGGTGAAGACGTCGGCCTTGGTTTCGGCCCAATCGTTCTCCGAGGACGCCTGGATGCGCAGGATCTGCTTGGCGTGGTTCCACTCGTAGAGCGCGCGGGCCTCGTCCACGCCCTCGTAGCACTGCAACCGCACCAGCTCCGCACCCGCGACCTGCGCGACCGCCTTGGACAGCTCGGTCTTGCCGACACCGGCCGGGCCCTCGATGAGCAGCGGCTTGCCGAGCCGGTCGGCGAGGAAAACCGAAGTGGCGGTGGCCTTGTCGGCCAGGTAGCCGGTGCCGGCCAGCCGCTCGATCACATCGTCGACCGACGAGAAGATCGGCTCCTGGTTGGGTGCGGTGGTCGGAGCCACGGGCGGTCCCTCCTTATTCGGGGGTCTGGGGGAAGCCCCCAGACCCCAATTCCAACCGGCGAAGCCGGGTTACCACTACACGGGCCGAATCTGGCCGTCGCCCCAGACGATCCACTTGGTCGACGTCAGTTCCGGCAGGCCCATGGGCCCGCGCGCGTGCAGCTTCTGGGTGGAGATGCCGATCTCCGCGCCGAAGCCGAACTGCTCACCGTCGGTGAACGCGGTCGAAGCATTCACCATGACGGCGGCGGCGTCCACGCGAGCGGTGAACTCGCGGGCGGCCTTCAGATCGCCGGTCACGATGGCCTCCGTGTGCCCCGTGCCCCACTGGTTGATGTGCTCGACGGCCGCGTCCAGATCGTCGACGACCTTCAAAGCGATATCGAGGGACAGGTATTCGTCCGCCCAGTCGGTGTCGGTGGCCGGCACCAGCCCGGGCAGATCACCGTGAATGGTGACGCCGGAATCCTCGAGCGCCTTGATCATCCGCGGCACCGCGAAATCCGCGATGGCCCGGTCGATCAACACGGTCTCGGCGGTATTGCACACCGACGGCCGCCGGGTCTTGGCATTGATCAGGATGGACTCGGCCATATCCAGATCCGCGTCGCGGTGGATGAAGACGTGGCAGTTGCCGGTCCCGGTCTCGATGGTCGGCACCTGCGCGTCGCGCACCACGGCATTGATCAGGCCCGCGCCGCCGCGCGGAATCACCACGTCCACCAGACCGCGCGCCTGGATCAGATGGGTCACGCTGGAGCGGTCCTCCGACGGCAGCAGCTGCACCGCGTCGGCCGGAATCCCCTGCGCCTCCAACGCTTCCCGCAGCACCTTCACCAGCGCGGCATTGGACTTGGCCGCCGAGGACGAACCGCGCAGCAGCGCCGCGTTGCCCGACTTCAACGCCAGCCCGAAGGCATCCACGGTGACATTCGGCCGCGCCTCGTACACCATGCCCACCACGCCGAGCGGCACCCGCACCTGACGGATCTCCAGCCCGTTGGGCAGTGTCGACCCGCGCACCACATCGCCCACCGGATCCGGCAGCCCGGCCACCTGCCGCAGCCCCGACGCGATCCCGTCGACACGGGCCTCGGTCAGCCGCAGCCGATCCAGCAGCGACTCGGCGGTGCCGCCCGCCTTGGCGGTCTCGATGTCCTCGGCATTGGCGGCGAGTACGGCGTCCTTGGCCGCGAGCAGCGCATCGGCCGCGGCGTGCAGTGCGGCGTCCTTCTGCGCGGTGGTGAGCTGGGCGAGCGTCCGCGACGCCACCCGAGCCCGGCGCGCCGAGTCGTGCACCACCTCGCGGACGGCGTCCCGGTCGGTGGTCGTGGGAGCAGTCATGTGAACAGATTACTTATTACATTCCGCCGCCTGTCGGGGCAGGTTGTTACGGTGGGCCCCATGACCGCGAGCATCCGGTTGTCCTCGGGCACCGGCCGATGGGTTCTTCTCGCGACCGTCCTCGGTTCCGGGATGGCCATGCTGGACGCCACCGTCGTGAATGTGGCACTGCCCAGGATCGGCGACGAATTCGGCGCGTCCATGGCCGGGCTGCAGTGGACGGTGAACGCGTACACGCTGACGTTGGCGGGATTGATCCTGCTGGGCGGGTCGCTGGGCGACCGGTACGGGCGCAGGCGGGTCTTCCTGATCGGCGTGGTGTGGTTCGCCATCGCGTCGGCGTTATGCGGTGCGGCGCAGGATGTTTCGATGCTGATCGCGGCGCGAGCATTGCAGGGCGTAGGCGGGGCACTGCTGACGCCCGGATCGCTGGCCATCATTCAGGCCTCGTTCCGGCCCGACGAGCGGGCGAAGGCGGTGGGCGCGTGGTCCGGACTGGGCGGCGTGGCCGGGGCCATCGGACCGTTCCTGGGCGGCTGGCTGGTCGAGGCGGCCGGATGGCGCTGGGTGTTCCTGCTCAATATCCCGCTGGCCGCGGTGGTGGTCGCGGTGACGGCCCGGCACGTGCCCGAGACCCGTGACACCGAGGCGCACGGCAAGTTCGACGTACTGGGCGCGGTGCTGGCGGCCCTGTGCCTGGCCGGATTCACCTATGCGCTGACCATGGCCCCAGAACACGACGCGAATCGAATCCTGGTGTGGGGCAGCGCGATCGTGGGTGTCGTGGCGGCGGTCGCCTTCGTGGTGGTGGAGCGGCGGCGCTCGCATCCCGGCGCCGACCCGTCGGCCATGCTGCCCGTGGACGTCTTCGCCTCCAAGCAGTTCAGCGCCATCAATGTGGTCACCTTCGTCATGTACGGCGCGATGAGCGTGGTGTTCTTCCTGCTCGTGCTCACCCTGCAGGTGGTGGCCGGATTCAGTCCGATCGCCGCGGGCACCGCCATGCTCCCGGTCACCGTCCTCATGCTGCTGTTCTCGGCCCGCTCCGGAGCCCTGGCCCAGCGCATCGGCCCGCGCTGGCCGATCACCGTCGGCGTGCTGCTGGCCGCCGCGGGCATGATCCTGATGACCCGCATCGGCATCCACACCTCGTACCTGCGCGATGTCCTGCCCGCCGCACTGGTTTTCGGCGTCGGCCTGGTGCTCGCGGTGGCCCCGCTGACCGCCACCGTGCTGGCCACCGCCGACGAACGGCACGCGGGTGTGGCCAGCGGCGTCAACAACGCGGTGGCCCGCGCCGCGGGTCTGCTGGCGGTTGCGGCCATCCCGCCGCTGGCCGGTCTCACCGGCTCGGCCTACACCGATCCGAGCGCCTTCGACCATGGCTTTCGCCTGGCCATCTTCACCTCGGTGGTCCTGATGGTCGCGGCCGCCGCCCTGGCCTTCTTCACCGTCCGCGATGACGCCCTGCGCCAGGCCCCGCCCGAGTGCGTCCCCGAATGCCGCAGCTTCTCCGCCGTCGCCAGCCCGCCCCTGGAACCCGACCACTCCCCGGCCCGAGGAAAGAAGACCGCATGACCACACCCCGAATCGCGGTGGTGGGCAGTATCAATATGGATCTGGTGACGACGGTCGGTCGGCGGCCGGAGGCGGGGGAAACGGTTTCCGGCGACGGGTTCGCGCTGGTGCCCGGTGGCAAGGGCTCGAATCAGGCGATTGCCGCGCGGCGAGCCGGGGCCGAGGTCGAATTCGTCGGCGCGGTCGGGGACGACGTGTTCGCGACAGCGCTGCGGGAGGTGTTGAGCAAGGCCGGGGTCGGGGTCTCGCGGCTGCGGACGGTCGAGGGGCCCAGCGGGATCGCGACCATCGTGGTGGACGGGGATGGCGAGAACACCATCATCGTGGTGGCAGGGGCCAATGGCCGGATGACGGACTTGACCGCGGCGGAGCTGAAGACGATCGCCGCGGCCGATGTGCTCATGTGCCAGTTGGAGATTCCGGTGCCGACGGTGCTGGCGGCCGCCCGGCACGCGCGGGCGAACGGGACCACGGTCCTGCTGAATCCCTCTCCGGTGCGCGAACTTCCGGCCGAACTGTGGGCCGAGGTCGATGTGGCGGTGGTCAATGAGGGCGAGGCCGCCCACCTGGCCGAGGCGCTCGCCGCTGTCCCCCATGTGATCACCACGCTCGGCGCGGCGGGCGCGTCCTATCGCGGGACAGACGGCAGCATGCTTTCGCATCCCGGCGTCCCGGTCAAGGTCGTGGACACCACCGGTGCGGGCGACACCTTCACCGGCGCACTGGCCGCGCACTGGCACGAGGGACCCGAGACCGCCCTGGCCTGGGCGTGCACGGCGGGCGCGCTCGCCACCACCAAACTGGGTGCCAGCGCCTCGATTCCGGAGTTCGAGGAGATCCGCCGGGCCCTCGCCGACGCCGCCGCACCCTAGCCGGGTGTGATGATGGGGATTCAGGTTCTAGGAAAGGTGCGGGATGTCGCTGCGGCACGGGCTACTGGGATTGCTGGCCGAGGGACCCGCCAGCGGGTACGACCTGGCGCAGCGGTTCCAGGAGGCGCTCGGGCCGGTGTGGCCCGCGCGTCATCCGAAGATCTACGCCGAGCTCGGGAAGCTGGCCGAGGCTGGCATGATCGAGATCGACAGCGAGGGCGCGCGCGGGCGTAAGGCGTACCGGATCACCGAGACCGGGCTGGCCGAGGTGCGGCGATGGCTGGTCGAGGAGGACGTCGACCACACGCTGCGGCTGGAACCGCTGCTGCGGTCGTTCTTCTTCTGGCTGATGGACCCGAAGGATCTCGGCGAGCATCTCGAGCGCGAAGGCCGGTACTTCGGCGATACCGCGGCCATGTACCGCGAGCTGGCCCTGGCCAAGGACCGCGGCGAATTCGGCGAACTCGACCCGCACGCCAAGTCCAAGCGGATCGCGGTCGAGGCCGGCATCCGGCTCTACGAGGCGCTGGCCGAATGGGCCGAATGGGCACGCGACGAGATCGACGGGGAAAACACCTAGCCCACAGCGAGATTCGAATCGAAGTGGGCTACCGCTAGCCGTTGACATGTACCAAGGGACATGTACTCTTGTTCATGTACCCGGGTATGCGTATCAACCGCGATTCGATCCGAGGCTTCACATGACAACAGCCACCAGCACCCGCGCGATCCTGCTCACCGGCGCAAGCGGCGGCATCGGCCGCTCCTGCGCACTCTCCCTGGCCGCCAAGGGATTCCACGTTTACGCCGGGGTCCGCACCGTGACACCGGACCTCGATGCCACCGGCATCACCCAGCTCACCCTCGACGTCACCGATTCCGACAGCGTCGAAGCCGCCGCCGAACAGGTGGCCAAACACCAAGACGGACAAGGGCTGTACGCCGTGATCAACAATGCGGGCGTGCTCGTGCAGGGCCCGACCGAACTGGTGCCGATCGACGAATGGCACCGGCAGTTCGAGGTCAATGTGCACGGCCCGGTCCGCGTCATCCAGCAATTCCTGCCACTGCTGCGCACGGGCGGCGGCCGGATCGTGAACGTCAGCGCGGCCAGCGCCCGGGTCGGCTTCCCGTTCCTCGGCCCGATCGGCGCGAGCAAGGCTGCGCTGGAATCGTATTCGGAATCGCTGCGCGTCGAGCTGGCGCCGTGGCGGATTCCGGTCTCCATCGTGCAGCTCGGGGCCATGCGCACGGAAATCTTCGCCAAGTCCGCCGCCGCGGCCGAAGCCGCACTGGCACAGGCGGATCCGCGCAGGGTCGCCCTCTACAATCGCCAACTCGCCGCCTTCGACCAGGCCACGGCCGGGCAGCGCTACGCCCCGGTCGAGGTGGCGGCCACCGCGATCACCCGTGCCGTCGAGGCGCGCCGTCCCAGGCCGCTCTATGTGGCGGGTTCGGATGCGCGGCTCGCGGTCTGGCTCTCGCGCATCCCGGCGCGACTGCGCGACAGCGTCTTTCAGCACGCACTGGGCTTGTCCGGCATCGAGCCTGTCCCGGCGGCGTAGTGGACATTCGACCAATAAGTTGAACCATGCGAACACCCACAACGTTTCGCATCGGCACCGCAGACACAATCAGGAGATGGGCCAATGGATTTGGGATTGCGCGGAAGAACCGCACTCGTGACGGGCGCCTCGGCGGGCATCGGCGCGGAGATCGCGCGGGTGCTGGCCGCCGAGGGCTGCCATCTGCACCTGGCCGCGCGCGGCAAGGAGAAGCTGGACGAGATCGCGGAGCGGCTGCGCGCCGAACACGGCGTGGAGGTGCACACGCACCGGACCGATCTGCGGGCGGGCGAGGATATCGAGCGCCTCGCCGAGGTCGTCGGCGCGCCGGACATCCTGGTCAACAATGCCGGTGACGTGCCGGGCGGGAACCTGGCCACCGTCGACGAGGAGGCCTGGCGGCACGGCTGGGAGCTGAAGGTCTTCGGCTACATCAACCTGAGCCGCAAGGTCTACGCGAGCATGAAGCGGCAGGGCCGGGGCGTGGTCGTGAATGTCATCGGCGCGGCGGGCGAACGCCCCGACGCCGACTACATCGCGGGCAGCACCGGCAATGCCGCGCTCATGGCCTTCACCCGAGCCCTGGGCAGCAAGAGCTGGCGCGACGGCATCCGGGTGGTGGGCATCAATCCGGGCCCGGTGGCGACCGATCGCATCACCAAGCTCATCGACACCAATGCCCGCTTCGCCGAGATGGCCGCGGACTTCCCGTTCGGCCGCCCGGCCCACACCCGCGAAATCGCGGATATGGCAGCGTTTCTCGCCTCCGACCGGTCCGGTTACACCACCGGAACGATCATCACCATCGACGGTGGCCTGAGCCTGATCTGAAGCCGCTCAGGCGACGGAGGTCTTCTTCCCCGTGTACAGCCCGACCAGGTCGGCCAGCTGCTTCCCCGCGCGTTCCAAGGGCGCGGTCGAGCGGGACGCCAGCGACATGACGACCGCGCCCTCGATGGCCGCCACGATGGTGGTGGCCAGCGAGCGCGCGGTCTCGGGCGCGACATTCTCGGCCTCGAGCCGCTCGGCGAGGATGCCCTCCCATTCGGTGAAGGTCTCCCCCGCCACATCCGCGGCCTCCGGCGACTCCGTCCGCCCGAGGGCCGCGGCCACGATCGGGCAACCCGCGCTGAAGTCGGTGGACAGCAGCGTCTCGCGCCACATGGCCGGGAAGGCCGCGATGGCGCTGGCCAGATCGCTGCCCGCCAGGACGGTCCGCATGAGGGCGCTCGAGGCCTGACCGGCGGCCCGGGTGGCCTCGGCGACCAGCTCGGATTTGCCGCCCGGGAAGTTCAGGTAGACGGACCGGCGCGAGATGCCGCTGTGGTCCAGCAGCTGGGCGATGCCGGTCCCGGCGATGCCATTGCAGCGCATCAGGGCGATGGCGCTGTCGATGAGGCGGTCGCGGGCACCCATGGACGGTTCCTCCTTGCTGTATACCGATCGGTGTACTACCGTTTTCGGATATACCGATTGGTCTACCCCAAGTGTAGACCGCTGCTCGAACCTGCGACTCGACTGCGTCGGATTCAGTACTGCGTCTGATCAAACGAAATGGGGCCCAAGCATGCCGACCCTGCACGATCCCCTGCCGCTGGCCAGCGGCCAGGTACTGCCCAATCGCATTATGAAATCGGCCCTGAGCGAAGGGCTGGCGAATGCCGAGAATGCTCCCGACGCGCGGCTGGAACGACTCTACGGGCGCTGGAGCCGCGGCGGCTACGGATTGATCGTCACCGGCAATGTCATGGTCGACCGCCGCCACTGCGGCGAACCCGGCAATGTGGCCATGGAGGACGAACGGCACCTGGCCGCGCTGACCCGCTGGGCCAAGGTCGCCAAGGACGGCGGGGCCAAGGTGTGGGTGCAGCTGAATCACCCCGGTCGGCAGGCCAATCCGATCGTCACCCGCACGCGCGCGGTCGCGCCCTCGGCGATCGCCATGGGAATTCCCGGCGTCCCCGCGCCGCGGGCGCTCACCGAGGACGAGATTCTCGACATCATCGCGCGGTTCGGCCGCGCGGCCCGGGTCGCCGAGGCGGCCGGATTCGACGGCGTGCAGATCCACGGCGCGCACGGATACCTTGTCTCCCAGTTCCTTTCGCCGCTGTCCAATCAACGCACCGATGCCTGGGGTGGCGACGCCACCCGGCGACGACAGTTCGTGGTCGAGGTGGCGCGCAGCATTCGCGCGTCGGTCAGCCCGGGATTCGGGCTGGGCATCAAGCTCAACTCGGCCGACTTCCAGCGCGGCGGCTTCACCGAGGACGAATCGCGCACGGTCATCGAGGAGCTCTCGGCCGAGGGCATCGACCTGTTCGAAATCAGCGGCGGCAGTTACGAATCCCCCGCCATGATGGGCCGCCCGGTCAGCGCCTCGGCGAGCACCCGCGCCCGCGAGGCCTACTTCCTGGACTATGCCGAGACAGCCCGGCAGGCCGCGGGCACGGTGCCGATCGCGGTGACCGGCGGCTTCCGCTCCCGGGCCGCCATGGCCGAGGCGCTGGCCGACGGCACCTGCGATGTCATCGGACTGGGCCGCCCGACCGCCGTGATCCCCACCGCCGCAGCCGATCTGCTCACCGAGCGCACCGACGCCCTGCGGCCCCCGCACATCTCGCTGGGCCTGCCGCCGCGCCTGGCGGCCAACGCCAATCTGAAGTCCGCCGACGGCGCACTCGACCTGCAGTGGCACACCGATCAGCTGCACCTGCTCGGCGCGGGCAAGGATCCCGATCCCGACCGCTCCCCCTGGCGCACCGCGGCGACCATGCTGCGCCGCAATGGTTTCGACGCCTTCCGCAGCAAGCGCGCCGCGGCCCCGCGCTCGGCCGCCGACCGCGCCGCCCGCAAGTTCCGGGTGGAGCGCACCATGGGCCGCTACGTCATGAACCCGACCATCCGCGCCCTGGACAAGATCGGGGTCCGCACCGCCTTCGCCACCGAGATCGAGACCATCGGCCGCAAATCCGGTGAGCCGCGCCGAGTTCCGGTCTCCATGCTGTTCGACGAGGACGGCGCCTGGGCCATCTGCCAGCACGGCCTCCGCTCCGGCTGGGGCCTGAACCTGTCCGCCAACCCGAATGTCCGAGTCCGCCAGGGCGATCGCTGGCGCACCGGCACCGCCGTCCTGCTCCCCGACGACGACGTGGTCGCCCGCGCCCGCTCCTTCGCCCCGCACCCGGCCCTGGCCCCCGTCGCCCGCGGCGTCTTCTCCGCCCTGGAGAGCGATCCGGTAACGGTGCGAATCACCTTCACGGATCGATAATTCAAGGCCGCTTTCACGTAATCGGAAATTTACTTTCATGTGATATGGTGAAAGCGAATTCGAATTTCCCTGCCTACCATCGGATCTCGCAGCATTCAGCCGATCCGATGGTAGGGAGAATTCGATGGAGAACGGGCCGAGCCGCACCGCGATGATCGCGGCGGCCAGCCGGGCGGGGCAAACTCAGGCCCGAATATTCCGCTCTCGCAACTCTTCGACCACACTTGACACGGTGGTGAAATCGTTGTCAATGTGCAGCACGGTCAGGTCGTGGTGGACCGCAGTCGCGCACACGACCAGGTCGACCACACCAGCGGACCGGTGCAGCCCACGTTGCGTGAGCTTGTACTGAGCCGAATCCACCCAACGCCAAGCGGATTTCGGGACCGGCGCGGACTTGCAGAGGCCGTCCAGGGCCTCGAGCATTTCGTCACGATGCGCCGGACCTTTGGCCGAGAACAAGAACTCGGCCTTCGTCGGCTCGCAAATGTAGAGCGACCCAACGCGCGCCGGTTCGCGCCATCGTTCGGCCTCATCCGGATTCCGGAAGATGTACCAGAGGGCAGAGGTATCAAGCAGGTATCCGGTCACTAGGGCGACTCCGAGTGCCAGGCGCGCTTCCACGCTTCCTTGGCCGACGTATGAGCGTCAGCGGCCTGATCGAAGTCTCCGCGCTGCCCCATCGCTAGGAGCTTGTCGAACGCCTCCAGTCGTTTGCGCTGCTGAACGTACTCGAGTAGCGCCCGGTTGACCGTCTCCTTCTTGGTGGTGGTCCCCATTAGGCGCATGGCTTCGTTCAGGGCATCGTCGTCGAGATCGATCTGGGTGACGGTCATGACACACCTCCGCATGTTGGTGACATACATATCTGATGTATGTCACCATCATAGCTGGTCAACACCACCCGCTGACCCGGGATTCTGCGCCGTGCTCACAATTCCGGCCGGACCAGGATCTGTATGTGGTCGTCGGGGTTACGTAGGGATTCGATGGCGTCGGCGACGCCATCGAGGCCTACCTGATCGGTGATCAGGGAGGCCGCGTCTACGGTGCCATCGGCTATGCGCTGCAAGGTTTTCGCGTATTCCTCGTGTGGGTAGACCATGCACATCTGGAGGGAGATGTCCTTGTAGATGCCGACGATGGGGCGGATGACGTCGTCGGTCATGACCGCGCCGATCTGGAGGATGGCGGTCTCGCGGGGCACCTTGTACATGAGGTCGTTGAGCAGGCCGGGTACCGAGGCGCATACCCAGACGTGCAGCTTCTGGCCGGGGGAGGCGAGTTCCTGCCACACCTCGACCGGATCCTCGACACCCGGATCGACCACGCGGTGTGCGCCCAGGCGTAGGGCGGCCTCGCGGCGCAGCTTGGACGGATCGGAGGCGACGATCGGTGCGACACCGCGCTCGGCGAGCGCGGCCACCGCGCCCAGACCGACTGGGCCGCAACCGATCACGATGCCGGTCCCGTCCGGCCCGATGCCGGTGCGCGCCACATTGCCGAAGCCGACCGCGAGCGGTTCGGTCATGGCCGCCACATGCGGCGGCACATGCTCCGGGATGGGTTCCAGGGCCATGGCCTGCAACACCATTCGCTCCCCGTATCCACCGGGAAAGTCATTGGAGTAGCCGATGCCGTGGATCCCGCCCGCCGCATCCAGCGCCCACGGCAGCGCGACCACGTGCTGCCCCTCGATGAACGGCGTGTCCGGTCCCGCGCCGATGACCCGGGCGGCCAGCTCGTGGCCCATGACCAGGTCCCGGTGCGGGTCGAACATGAAGGTCGGCACGCCGGAATCCCGTGAGGCCTGCAGGAATTCATCGGTGTAGTCGAGTGCCTGTTTGTCGGACCCGCAGATCCCACAGGCGATGGTCTCCACCAGCACCTGCCCGGGCCCGGGCACCGGGTCCGGCACCTCGTCCACCACGAGCTTGCGGTCTCGCATGACTACCGCGCGCATATCACTGTCCTTCCGTCCCGGTTATTCAGTTGTGTGCCGAATCGGCCGTCAGCCCCGGGCCCATTCGTGACCCCAGTAGCTGTCGGCGGTCATCTCCTCGGCGACGTAGTCCGCGCCGACCAGCATTCCCTCGCAACCGAATTCGAGATCCCAGTTGCCGGGGGTGCGGACGTAGAAGGAGATCATCTTGTCGTTGGTGTGCCGTCCCAGCGTGGAGGACAGGTGGTAGCCCGCCTTGTTCACGCGGTCCAGGGCGCGGCCGACATCGTCGAGCGAATCGACCTCGACCATGACGTGCACGATGCCCGGCCCGTCCGGCCGCGAGCCCGGAATCAGCGCGAGGCTGTGGTGGCGCGGGTTGACGCCCATGAAGCGGATCCAGATCGGATGCTCCGGCGGCCCGACCCGGAACGAGCCGCGCGAGGCGAAGCCCAGTACGTCGGTGTAGAACTGGCGCGCCTCTTCGATGTCGCGCACCGGAAGCACCACGTGACCGAGCCCGAGATCGCCGGTGACGAAGCGGTTTCCGAACTTGCCGACCACCGGCGAGTGGTCCAGCAGCGGCCCGTGGAAGACCTCGATGGTGAATCCGGACGGGTCGACGAAGGCGATGGCCTCCTCGACGTGCCGGTTCACGGCCTCGGCCACCGACAGCGTGGAGACCGCGACCCCGGCCTTCTCCAGGGTCTCGCGCACCAGCTCCAGCGAGCGGCGGTCGGCCACCTGCCAGCCGACGGCGATGACCTCGTCGCGCTCGCCCGGCACCAGTTCGAACCGGTAGGTGTGCTCGTCCACGCGCAGGTAGACGGAATCGGGATTGGGCCCGGTGCCCTCGGCGAAACCGATGGTGTCGAAGGCGAATTGGCGCCAGGCGGCCACATCGGCGATGCGGGCGCGCACGTAGCCCAGGGAGGCGAACGCGGCCATGGTGATACTCCTCGGATCGATCGCGAATTGTCAGTCGTAGGTGACGGAGACGTCGTCGGTGACCGGCACGGCCTGGCAGGCCAGCACATAGCCGTCGGCGATGTCGGCGTCCTCGAGAATTTCATTGCGGCGCATGCTCACCTCGCCGGAGACGATCCGGCAGACGCAGGCGCTGCACGCCCCCTCCTTGCAGGAGTACGGGGCGTCCAGTCCCTTGGCGAGCATGGTGTCGAGCAGGGTCTGCTGCCGCGGCCAGACGAGTTCGTGGTGCTCACCGTCGAGTTCGACCCGCGCGACGGCGGCATCGCCCTCGTCGATCACGACATCGGCCGCGGCGGTATCGCTCTCGAACGGATTGCCCGACAGTGACACGAACTTCTCGCTGTGCACGCGCTTGCGGTCCGCGCCCAGCTCGGCCATCGCCGCCGCGACCGCGTCCATGAACGGGCCGGGACCGCAGACGAAGACCTCCCGGCCCGCCCACGGACGGGCCAACGCGGCCAGGCCGGCCACGCTCGGCAGCCCCTGGACCGACTGCAACCAGTGCAGCACCAGCAGCCGATCCGGGTGCGCGGCGGCCAGTTCCGCGAGTTCACGGGCGAAGATGACCGAATTCTCGTGCTGATTGGCGTAGATCAGCGTGCAGTGGCCCGTGCCCTGCGCGAGCACGGATTTCAGGATGGACAGCACCGGGGTGATACCGCTGCCGCCACCGAACAGCAGCAGGTCGGAATCCAGCGAGTCCGGGGTGAAGATCCCGGCGGGCGGCAGCGCCTGCAGGGTCAGACCCGCGGCGGCGTTGTCGCACAGCCAGTTCGAGCCGTACCCGTCGACGGTCCGCTTGACGGTGACCTTCAGCGGCCCGTCCTCGTGCGGCGCGCTCGACAGCGAGTAGCAGCGGCTCACCGAACCGGTCAGTTCACTGGGGATGCGCAGGGTCAGGAATTGTCCCGGACGATAGACGAACCGTTCGGCATGTCCGGCCTCCGGGACGAGTTCGAGCGATACCGCGTCGGCGGTCTCCCGCACCACGCGCACGACCCGTACAGATGTGATGCCGGTCACTTTCGCCTCGGCCAGGGCCTCGTCTACCTCGAAGTCTGTCACCGTCATGCGCTCTTCCAGTTCCATTCCTGTGCTGTCTGTTTCACCGCCGTGCCGGTCGGGTAATCCGTATCTACGGGCCGGCCGCCGACGACGTCGGGCGGCCCACTCTTCAAGGGTCAGGCCAAGGTTCGCCCTCGGGTTCGGACATCCACGTCACGCGTGCTGACACCGACCGCGCCCGAGGCGACCGCCTCGTCGATGCTGGCCCGCAGCGCCCCGCAGGTGTGCGACAGCGCGTTCCCGGACAGCTCCGCGCAGTCCGCCATCGCGGTCTTGTTCCACTGCACGCTGGTGTGCTGGTCGCTGTACTTCTCCACCAGCACGCAGGTCCCGCAGGACCGGCACGAAACCTTGTCCATCCCAATGCCTCTCAGGCGTTAGCCGCTTCGCGCTTGGCGATGTTGTCGGCGACTTCGGCTTCCCAGGCGGTGACCGCGCGGGTGGTGTCGACCTCGTACTCGAACCGATCCGTCATCTCATCGGCGACATCGGCGACATCAACGTAAAACTGCTCGTACCAGCGACGCAGCTGATAGACCGGCCCGTCTTCCTCGCACAGCAGCGGATTGTTGATGCGCGACTTGCGCTTCCAGATGGCCGCGTCCTGCTCGAAGCCCTTGCCCAGGCCGCCCACGAACTTCTCGGCGATCTCGTTCGCCTGCTCGGCGGGCACGCCCTCGGGCCGCTTGGCGATCGCGCCATACATGAGCACGAACTGGTTCTCGTTGATCGGGTAGTGGCAGTTGATCAGGTAGCCCTCGACCACGAGGCCGTTGGGGCTCTCGCTCTTGAGGTAATCGATCATGTAGGACGGCCCGTAATAAGAGGCCTCCGACTGCAGCACGTTCTTGCCGCCCAGCGCCTTGGCGGTCTCGCCCATCATGTCCTCGCGCGACACCGAGGTCATGAACTGACTGGCGGTGTGGCCCTCGAAGACGTTCTTGAAGAAGGTCGGGAAGCCGTAGTGCACGTAGAAGAAGTGCGCCATGTCCACCACGTTGTCGACGACCTCGCGGCAGTTGGCGTCCACGATCATGGAGTTCCAGGTCCAGTCGGTCCACTCGTCGCTGAACGCGGCCTCGATGCGCGGAATGGCCAGCTCGGCCGGGGGCTGCTTGCCCTCCGGGTCGTTCCAGACGAAGAGCATCTGATTCTCGACCATGGTCGGCCACGCCTTGGTGCGGGCCAGCGGCGGCACGCGGCGCGCGTAGGGAATGCCCGTGCACTTGCCCTTGCCGTTCCAGCGCCAGTCGTGGAACGGGCAGGCCAGCGAATCGCCCTTGATGGTGCCGTCGGCCAGGTTGCCGCCCATGTGCGGGCAGTACGCGTTGAGCACGTTGAGGGTGCCGTCCTCGGCGGCGAAGACCACGATCTCGGTGCCGAAAGCCTTGACGGTGTGCGGCTTTCCGTCACGGAAGGAGTCGGCCAGGCCGAGGCAGTGCCAGCCGCGCGCGAATCGAGTCGGGGGCTTGCCCGAGTCGATGACGCGAACTTCACTCTCTGCGGTGGTCATGTGAATTCCTCTCCTGGTGTTGCTTCGATGGTTGCGGCCGATGTGACGACGACGACAGCGCAGTCTCACTGGCCGGGCGGTGCCTACTGGTCTGCGAGACGGCTGAAAGACGCGCGGTAGAACAGCAGCGGATTCGCCTCGGAATGCTCGTTCAGGCTGGTCACGCGCCCGATGACGATGGTGTGGTCGCCGCCGTCGACCTCGTCGTGCAGTTCGCAGTCGATCGACGCCATGGCCCCGACGAGCAAGGGCGAACCGTTCGCGGACGCGGCCCAGTCGACCCCGGCGAACTTGTCCGCGCCCGGCCGACCGAGCCGACGGCAGATATCGGCCTGATCGTCGGCCAGGATGTTCACGCAGAACCGCCCCGCCGCACGGATTCTCGGCCAGGTGCTCGAGGTGCGCGCCGGGAAGAAACTCACCAGCGGCGGGTCGATCGACAGCGATGCGAACGACTGACAGGCGAAGCCCACCGGTTGGCCCTCGTCAAGGGCGGTGATCACGGTGACTCCCGAGGCGAAGCGCCCCAGCACGGTCTTGAAAGCCGCTGCGTCGATGGCCGGAACTTGATCCAGCACCGGGTCCACGGCGCCTCCTTATTTCGATCCGAAATATAGCTAGAAGTCATGACAGCAGGTCGCGGACCGGAGGCGTCAACTACGTGGTTCGGTCATCGGGACCCGTATCCGTAGGTTTTACGTAGTTCCCCCGATTCCCCAGCGTGTGGCGCAGGGCACTGTGACTGGTAGCACACGCTCCGAACCAGGCACATGCCTAATCGGAATAGTCCTAGACTGGATATGACCAACGGAGGTACCCATGTCCGTCGCCCTGCTGCCCCCGGCGGAAGCTCGACCCACTCACAACCCCATGCGCGCCAAGGATTCCCGCGCCAGCGCCGAAGTCCCCGTCTCGATGATCGAGCGGATGACCTTGATCCTGGACGCATTCGACGCCTCCACCCCCACGCTCACCCTGCTCGGCCTGGTCGAGCGCACCGGGCTGCCGCGGTCCACCGTGCACCGGATCCTGGACCAGATGATCAAGCTGCGCTGGCTGGCCCACACCTCGGGCGGCTACCGCCTGGGCATGCGCGCCCTGGAGCTGGGCGGACTCACCGCCGACCACAACGAGATTCGCGATGCGGTCTCCCCGCTGCTGCACGAGCTGAGCCAGCGCACCGGCATGGTCGGGCACCTGGCGGTCCTCGACGGGCGCGATGTGGTCTACCTGGACAAGGCCGGCGGCCGCTTCGCCGCGAGCCTGCCCACCCGCCTCGGCGGCCGGATGCCCGCGCACGCAACGGCTCTCGGCAAGGCCATGCTCGCCTGTCTGGAGCCCAATATCGCCGAGGCCGCGCTGCGCAACCGCCTGCCGCGGCTGACCCCGCGCACCATCTGCGAGCCCGAGGCGCTGGCCCGCGAGCTGCAGCAGATCCGGCTGCGCCAGGGCGTGGCCATCGATCGCGAGGAGGCCGTGGCCGGAATCGCCTGTGTCGCAGCGCCGCTGCGGGGCCGGGGTACCGCGCCCGCCGCGCTGTCGCTGTCCGGTCGCGCCGACGGCATGAGCTACGACCGGCTGGCCCGCGTCGTGCTCGAGGTCGCGCACGAGGCCGGCCGCACCCTGTTCCCGCGTCGCGCGCACTGGCGTTGAGCGGAGCGACCGGATGCGGGGGCGATACAGTTCGATGATGACCGAGGGCGCGCACCCCGATGCGGCGCAGGCGATTCCGGAGCTGCCGACGACGGCGTGGGCGGTGCTCGGAATGCTCTCGCACGCCGAGGAACTCTCCGGCTACGACCTGAAGAAATGGGCGGACTGGAGTCTGCAGTTCTTCTATTGGAGTCCGTCGTTCAGCCAGATCTACGCCGAACTCAAGCGTTTGGAGAAACACGGCTACGCGACCTCGCGGACGGTGGTCTCCGAGGACGGTATGCGCGGCAAGCGCATGTACGCCATTACCGAAAGCGGGCGCGAGGCCGCCTCGCACTGGGTGAACCACTCCCCCGTCGAGGCCCCGGTGCTCAAGCACAGCGTGATGCTGCGGGCCTGGCTGGGACATCTGGCCGAACCCGAGCGCATGCGCGAAATCCTCACCCAGCACATCGAATACACCGAGACCATGCGGCGCCGCGCGCTGGCCGACGCCGAGGGCGCGGAGGTGAATCCGGACTGGGCCTATCCCAGCGCGGTATTGCGCTGGTGCGTCAAGCATTACGAGGCGGAAAAGGAATTCGCCGAGGATCTGCTGGCGGATATGGACAAATTGGCGAGACAGCGTAGCCGCCGAAAGCCTGCGAAGCGGCAGAATTCCGGCGATTCCCACTGAACGGACTTGCTCATAGGCGACGCCCCCTGGGCGTGACACGGTTCACACGATCGTGTTACTACCCACTCTGGAGGACGCACTATGTCCACCTCCGTCGATACCGCGGTGCCGCCCGGCGCCGCGCCTGACGAAAGCGGCCGCCTCGACGGCGCGTCGAATCTGAGGATCTGGTCGGTCCTCGCGGTCATCGTGCTGTTCACCGAGATCTCCCCGATGCAGTACGTGATGGTCGCCTCGGCATTGCGGCAGATCGCGCCCACCTTCCCCGACCAGGGCGCCAATATCAACTGGGCCATCATCGTTTTCGGCATCTTCGGCGCCGCGGTGTCCCCGCTGATCGGCAAGCTCAGCGACATCTACGGCAAGAAGCGGATGTTCGTGGTCTGCGGTGTGCTGTTCCTGATCGGCACCCTGCTCTGCGCCGTCACCAGCACTTGGGCGCTGTTCCTGATCGGCCGCGCACTGCAGGCGACCGCGATCGCCACCACCGTCGTGTCCTACGGCCTGATCCGCGACCTGATGCCGCGCCGCATGGTGCCCATCGGCCTCGGCATCGCCTCCACGGGTCTGGGTGTCTCCGCCCTGGCCGGTCCGCTGATCGGCGGCTACATCACCGATCACACCAGCTGGCGCGGACTGTTCTGGTTCCTGTTCATCTTCGGCCTGGTCATGATTCCGCTGCTGATCCTCATCGTTCCCGAGTCCAAGCTGCGCACCCCGCAGCGCCTGGATCTGGTCGGCGCGATCCTGCTCGGCGCGGGCGCCACGCTGACCCTGCTGTACCTGGACAAGGGCCAGGACTGGGGCTGGACCAAGCCGTCCACGCTGGCCTGGCTGATCGGCGGCCTGGTGCTGCTCGCGCTGTTCCCGATCGTGGAAATGCGTGCGAAGCAACCGATCATGGATATGAAGCTGCTGTTCAACCCGCGCGTGAGCATCGTGCTGTTCGTCGGTCTGCTGGCCTCGTTCATGATCGGCTACCAGTCCTACGCGACCGGGTACATGACACAGTCGCCGCCGTCGGATCAGGTGGTGGCGCAGGTCAAGGACGCGACCTGGGTGCAGGTGAAAGCCGGTGCGCTGCAACAGGCCCAGGCGCAGGCGCTGACCCAGGCTCGCGCGCAGGGTCTCGCGCAGGCCGAAGCACAGGCCAAGGCCGCCATGCCGCCCGGTGTGGAACTGCCGCCCGCGTTGGTGCAGCAGCTGACGGATCAGGTGAACGCGCAGGTCACACCCGAAGTGGTGAACGCGCAGGTGCCGCCGGAGATGGTGTACTCGAAGCTGCCGCCGGAAATGGTGCAGGTGAATCTGGATCCCGGCTACACCTACGGTGACGACTTCTCGCTGCTGAAGTTCGCGACGCACGTGACGCTGGCACAGTCGTTGATCGCCATGCTGTTCGGCTTCCTCGGCGGCCTCTGGATTCGCCGCTCGGGTGCGCGCTGGCCGCTGGTCTCGGCGCTGGTGATCTTCGTGGGCAGCGGTCTCTGCTACGCGGCGCTCTCGCACGGCTGGCAGACGCAGGCGCTGATCAGCGCGGTGTACGGCATCGCGTTCGCGCTGTACTACGCCTCGACGCCGAACCTGATCGTGGAAGGCGTTCCGGCACAACAGCAGGGCATCAGCGCCGGCATGCTGGGCGTCATGCAGGCCATGGGCGCGGCCATCGGGCTCGCGGTGGCGACCGCGTTCCTGTCCGCCAATCCGGTCAAGGCCGTGGTGTCGGTGGCGGGCGCGCCGCCGGTCACCAAGGACATTCCGCTGCTGTACGCGGACAAGGGGTACGAGCTCGGGTTCTACTTCGTCGCGATCTCGGCGGCGGTGGCGCTGCTCGGCGCGTTCCTCATGCGGCACGGGCGCACCGCGGCGACCGGTGGTGCGGCGCACTAGCGGTCACCCCGACAACTGAATGAGCAATGGCCCGGAGGCGATTCGTCTCCGGGCCGTTCACTGCGCTCTGCTGCCCGCTCAGCGGGACCTGACCTCGTTGTTCTCCACCCGGCATATTTCGATTGGAAATAGGCCGACAGCACATGCGGCCCGGAGGAGGTGGTCGACGATGACCGGTGCACTCGACACCATCGCGGCGGCGCTGGCCGCCGTCGCCCGCGGCGGCATGGTGCTCGTCGTGGACGACGAGGATCGCGAGAACGAGGGCGATCTGATCCTGGCCGCCGAGCATGCGACGGCGCAGAACATCGCGTTCCTGGTGCGGCACACCAGCGGAGTCATCTGTGTGCCGATGACCGGGGAGGACTGCGATCGGCTGGGATTGCCGCCGATGGCCGCGGTCAATCAGGATCCGAAGGGGACCGCCTACACCGTGTCGGTGGACGCGGTCGCCGGAGTGAGCACGGGTATCTCGGCCGCCGATCGGGCGACGACCATGCGGCTGCTGGCCGATCCGCGGACCACCGCCGAACAGCTGTCGCGGCCGGGGCACGTGTTCCCGCTGCGCGCGAATCCGCGTGGGGTGCTGGGGCGTCCGGGGCATACCGAGGCGGCGGTGGATCTGATGCGGCTGGCCGGGTTGCAGCCCGCCGGGGTCATCGCCGAGGTGGTCAATGACGACGGCACCATGGCCCGGCTACCGGAGCTGCTGGTCATGGCGCGGGAGTGGGATATCCCGATCGTCTCGATCGCGGATTTGATCGAGCATCGGAAACAGTTGGAGCACGGGATTTCTCGTGTGGTCGAGACCCGGTTGCCCACGCGGTACGGGGATTTCCGCGTGTACGGGTACGCCGATGAGCATTCCGGCGCGGAGCATCTGGCATTGGTCTACGGCGATCCGACCGGTGCAAACGTCATGGCCCGAGTGCATTCCGAATGCCTGACCGGTGATGCCTTCGGCTCCCTGCGGTGCGATTGCGGTGAGCAGCTCGATGCCGCGCTGGCGGCCGTCGCCTCCGAGGGACGCGGTGTGGTCGTCTATCTGCGCGGTCAGGAAGGCCGGGGCATCGGACTGCTCAACAAGCTTCGCGCCTATGAACTGCAGGACGCCGGGGCCGACACCGTCGATGCCAATGTGCGGCTGGGGCTGCCCATCGATGCCCGCGACTACGGTGCGGCGGCCTGGATTCTCGCCGATCTGGGCGTGAATTCCGTTCGCCTGCTGAGCAACAACCCGGCCAAGCAGGCGGGTCTGGAGGCCAACGGCATCACCGTGCACGGCCGGATTCCACTGCAGACCCAGCCCACCGAGCACAATGTGCACTACCTCAGCACCAAGCGGGACCGGATGAGCCATCAGCTACCGCACTTCGAGGCCGTCGGCTACCGCTGAGCGCACGGATGGAATGCTGGGCGGCGTGAAGATCGCGGCCGCCCAGCTCTCCTGTGTTCCCGGCGATGTCGACGCCAATGTGAAGCAGGCGGTCGAGCTTGCCCGGCAGGCGCGCGACCAAGGCGCGGAGCTGATCGTCTATCCGGAGCTGGCGCTGACCGGGTACGAGTTGAAGTTGATCGCCGACGACCCCGGCTTGCTGGTCGGCGCGCGGGACGCTCGGCTGGATCCGCTGCGTGACACCGGGATCGCCACGGTGATCAACTGTGCGGCGCCCACCGATCGCGGGCCCGCCATCGCGACGTTCGTCTACGGGACTTCCGGCGAACCGATCTCCGAGTACCTCAAGCAACAGCTGTACGAGCAGGAGCAAGGGTTGTTCGTGGCGGGGGCGCAGGACGGCCGGTTCGAATTCGGCGGGCTAAGGTTCTCGCTCGCCACCTGCTACGACAATCACTTTCCCGACCTCATCGCACGGAACGCGGCTGCGGGATGCGATGTGCACCTGGCCAGTTCGCTGTACGGGAGCGAAGGCGGGGTCCGGGAGCGCGCGACGATCTATCCGGGGATCGCGCGTGAGTCGGGTATGGCGGTGGTGCTGGCGAATCACGTTGGGACAGCGGGCCCGTGGATCGGATGCGGCGGCGCGGCGGTCTGGGCTCCCGGCGGCGATCTGCTGGTCGAGGGCGATTCGAGCTCGACCAGCGTCGTCGCGGCGCACGTCGGGTGATCAGGCGAGCCAGGTCAGCGGGGTGACCTCGCGGACGTGGATCAGGACGTCGAAGGCCTCGGCGGGGTTGTCGACCGCCGTGTACCCGTCGGCGTCTCGGGCCGGGTCGTAGATGCCGCTGATGACCCGCATCTTGGTGGGGGCAGTGATCGGGTCGGTGCGCATGTCCAGCCAGAGCGTCGAGTCCGCCTGCTCGCCGAGCTTCGCATCGAGGGAATCCGGTGCGGGGGCGGGGATGTCGTACATGCCGACATTTCCGTGGTGGAATCCGATTGCCACCGAGGCGTAGTCGCGGCCGAAGTGGTCGCGCAGGACGCTGCCGACGGTGTCCTTGACCGCGGAGACGTGGGAGATGCCGTCCCAGTACACGATGCGCAGCCCGGTGCGGCGGTAATGCTCGATGATCGAGGCGGCCCAGAGGTCGGCCTCGCCGGCGAAACTGCCGCGGCCCGTGACGCTGTGGGCGTGGAATTCCTCGATCAAAGCCATTCGGGCGCGGACGGATTCGTCGAGGCCCGGAATCGCGGCGAGCAGGGCCGAGGCGTCGCGGGCGCGGTCGAGGAAGCGGCGGCCGGGGTGGATGCCCTGGGCGCGCTGGACGTGCTCGTCGAGGGTGTGCGCGGTGCGGATGGGGTCCAGATGGGATGCGAGCTCGGCGAGGCGGTCGGGGGCCTGGACGCGAACGGCATCCAGGACGGCGTCGTAGTCCTCCGGTTGGGCCTGGACCGGCTTGATGCCGATGATGCGGACCTCATCGCCGGGATGGGCCTCGTTGAACTCGCGAATCCAGGTGAGGGCCGCGGCCATTTCCGCTGTGCGCCAGGGCCGCCAGGCATTGTCGAGGGCGGAGGTGGCGGTGCCCTTGCCGTGTCGGACGAAGGCGTCGAGGGTCTCGCCGACATCGGCGCTGTCCTGGACGGCCAGGGTGCGGAAGTCGTAGTTCTCCACGAGGTCTCGGAAAAGATTGTCGCGGATGGTGAAGGTCTCGTGGGCGAAGCGGGTCGACTCGCCGATCCCGACGATGGTTGCGGTGGAGAGTGTCTTGGCGTCCATGGCGTCCACTCTTCAACCTCAACATTGGTTCAGGTCAAGCCGGTGAGACCTTGGACGCCATCAGCTCCGAAACCCGCGCACCCATCGCGCGTCCGGCGGCCAGCAGCGGTTCCTTCGACCGCAGTGTCCGACTGAGCACGAACGCGCCTTCCAGCGCGCAGAGAATCGCGATCATCAATTCCCTTGCGTCACCGTCCGGAAGGCCGCGGCGGATGAAGTACTCGGTGCCCTGGTCGATCCAGGAGGTCATGACTTCCGCTGCGACATCACGGATTTCGGGCGCACTGTCGGCTACCTCTCCGGCAACCGTGCCGACGGGGCACATGTTGATCCAGCCGTTCTGCTCGATGGTTTCCGCGGCCGCGGCGAAGGCGGCGGGGACGGCTTCACACAGGTCGTCGTGGGCGTCCATCAACAGCGGGAGGAGTTGGATGTACGCCGCGCCGGAGGTGCGCAGGGACTCGGCGGCGATCGCGGACTTCCCGGCTGGGAAGTGGTGATAGAGCGAGCCCATGGGCGCGGAGGCGGCGGCGGTGATCTGTTTGACGGTGATCGCGCTGTAGCCCTGGACGCGCATGAGCTCGGCGACGGCCGCTACCAGGCGGTCCCGGGTGGTGGTTGACAGGTTCTCGCTCACGGATACAGACTAGAGCAAACGCACTAGAGCGTGTGCTCTAGAGGAGGAGGCGATCATGCCGGCCGTCGAGATAAGTGCGGGACGAATCCACTACAGCGAGCGGGGTGAGGGCCCGGCGGTCGTGCTCTTGCACGGGTTGCTGATGAATCAGACGCAGTGGGACGCGGTGATCGGGAAGCTGCCCGAGGGGTTTCGATACATCCGGCCGGAGTTGCCGCTGGGCTCGCATCCGGAACCGTTGCGCGAGGACGCCGATCTGAGCATGCGGGGCTTAAATCAGTTGATCGCGGATTTCCTTGCGGCGCTGGATCTTCACGACGTCACGCTGGTGCACACCGATTGGGGTGGCAGCCTGTTCCTCACCGCGTACGGGCTGGACGAGCGGGTCGGGCGGATGATCGTGCTGCCGTGCGAGGCGTTCACCAACTTCCCGCCGGGGCTGCCCGGCAAGACCGTCACCGCGGCCGCGTACCTGCCGGGTGCACTGACCTTGGGGCTCAAGCAGTTACGCATTCCCTGGCTGCGATCCTCGCCGCTGCTGTTCGGCTGGATGGCGCGCTATCCGCTCAGTGACGAACTCGTCCACGGCTGGACCGAACCCGGCTTGCGCGACAAGCGGATTCAACGGGACATGCTGAAGTACGGCAAGTCCAAGCGGCCCAAGGCCGAGCTGATCGCGAATACCGAAGCGCTGCGGAACTTCCGGGGCGAAGCGCTGATTCTCTGGTCGTCGGCGGGCAAGGTGATGCCGCGCGAGCACGGCCGGCGGCTGGCCCAGATCATTCCGAGGGCGCGGCTGGTGGAGATCGATGACGCCTATGTGCTGTCGATGATCGATCAGCCCGATGCCGTCGCGGCGGCCATGTCGGAGTTCCTCACGGAGGCGGTCATCGAATCCGAATAGGGCCCGGGCTACCGTTCGGTAAGGTCGGCGAATCGGCCGGACGAATGCACTGGAGGCGCGATGCCGAGCTTCATGAGTCAGGTGGTGGTGCCCGCGTTTCTGCGGGTCACCCGCGCCAACCAGCCCTTCCTGACCGCCGAGGGGGCTCGGAAGCACATTCGCGAGCGGTCGCTGCGGCCGCAGTCCTTCGGGCCGCCGCGCATTCTGCGCTCGGACGTCGAGGTGTCGGTGCGGCGAGAGCACGGGTGGCCGATCTACACCCTCACCCCTCGTTCCGGCGATGCGCACGGCAACGTCATCTACTGCCACGGCGGCGGCTGGGTCAACGAGATCGCGCGGCAGCATTGGGAATTGGCCGCCGATATCGCGGCTCGGGCGAAAACCACGGTCACCCTGCCCATCTATCCGCTGATCCCGCACGGCACCGCCGATCAGGTGATTCCGGCCTTCGCCGAGCTGGTGCGCGCCAACCGCGCCGAATACGGCGAGGTGTGCCTGGCCGGGGATTCGGCGGGCGGGCAGATCGCGCTGTCCACCGCGGTGGTGCTGCGCGACGCCGGTGACCCGAGTGTGCCTCGGACGGTGTTGATTTCGCCCGCCACCGATCTCTCGATGGTCAATCCGGAGATCCCGATCGTGCAGCCGGAGGATCCCTGGCTGGGCCGGGACGGGGGTCTGGTGCTGGGTGATCACTGGCGTGGTCCGCTCCCCTTCACCGACCCCCGGGTGAGTCCGCTCTACGCCGACTTCACCGGCCTCGGGCCGCTCACCGTCTTCTGCGGCACCCGCGACATCCTGCTCCCGGATGCCCGGCTCATGGTCGAGAAGGCCCGGGCCGCGGGCGTCGAGGTCGACTATCACGAGGCCCGGGGCCTGGTGCACGTCTATCCCCTGACGCCGACGCCGGAAGGCCGTGCGGCCCGGACCGTCATCGTCGATACCCTGCGCGCCGCGCTCAGTCGGACACGCTCCCCGCGCTCAAGTTGAGGATGCTGCCGGTCAGCGGCGCGGCCTCGTCGGAGGCGAGAAACGTTGCGGCGGCGGCGACCTCGGCGAGGGTGGGCAGCCGCCCCAGGTGACTGGTCTGCTCGATCACGGCCAGGAACTCCTGATCGGAGATGCCGAGCGCGCGGGCGTGCAGGCCGAATACCGTTGCGATGGTGCCGGTTTCGGGGATGCCCTGCGAACGGATCCCGACCGCGCGGACGCCCTTGGGGGCGAGTTCGCTCGAGAGTCCCCGGGTGAGGGCCTCGAGCGAGGACCACGCGGCCGGCATGCCGCCCATGAGGGGCGCGCCGTGCCGGGCCGGGTCGGCGGTCAGGGTCATGATCACGCCGCGGCCCCGCTCGCTCATCCGCCGGGCCGCGGCGGTGGCGGTGATGAAGTTCGAGCGGGTGTAGGTGGTCACCGGATCGGTGTACGCGTCCACATCGAGGTCGACCAGGGGGATGCCCTGGACGCCGGGCTGCGGCACGCTGATCGCGTTGAGGCTGATATCGATTCCTCCGGTCCCGGCCACCAGGGCCGTCAGGTTGGCCTCGACGGCGTCCTTGTCGAGGGCGTCGACGACGGCGTAATGCGCACTGCCGCCGTGAGATCGGATCTCCTTGGCCACGGCTTCCAGGGCCGCCTCGTCGCGTCCGGCGAGGTGCACGACCGCACCGGCTCGGGCGAAGGCGCGGGCGACGGCCGAGCCGATGGCTCCGGCGCCGCCGTAGATGATGGCGTGCTTATCGTTGAGTGACGCGGTGTTGAGTGACACGGTGGTCTCCCTTTCACTGTGAGATCGGTCGAGGGATAGGTCCCCGGCGCGGCCGGGAACTCACCGATGAATTCACGGCCGCGGCGGTGTCCCTATGCGTGCGGGGATGTCGGGAAGGAGCTGTGGTGCACGCGGTGGACGAACTGGCGGACAGGGCACGCGCCGGGGACGGCCGGGCCTTCCGGGAGCTGACCGAGCCGTATCGCGGTGAGCTGCAGCTGCACTGCTATCGGCTGCTCGGGTCGATTCACGATGCCGAGGATCTGGTGCAGGAGACGCTGCTGGCGGCCTGGCGCGGGATCGGCTCCTATCGCGGCGAGGCGTCGGTGCGGGCGTGGCTGTATCGGATCGCGACCAATCGCTGCTTCAATGCCGTGCGCGATGCCGGGCGGCGGCCGCGGACCGTATCGGCGGCGGACTCCGAAAGCGCTTGGGCGGAACCGTATCCGGGCCTACCGGAACCGGTCGCGCCGGAACCCGGGCCCGAGGCGCGCTACGAGGCGAAGGAGTCGGTGGCGCTGGCCTTCGTCACCGCGCTGCAGCGGCTGCCGGTGCCGCAGCGCGCCGCGCTGGTATTGCGCGATGCCCTCGGATTTCCGGCCGCGGAGGTGGCGCGCAGGACGGGATCGACTCCGGCCGCGGTCAACAGCGCGCTGCAACGGGCGCGGGCCGCCATGCCCGCGCCCGGTGCGGCGGGGCCGAGCCGGGCCGCCGATCCGGAGCTGGTGAACCGCTTCGCCACGGCCTTCGCCGAGTCCGATATCGATGCGCTCGTCGCCCTGCTGACCCCGGACGCGCGGCTGTCCATGCCGCCCGAGCCCATGCTGGTGACCGGGCCCGCCGAGATCGCCGCCCTGTTCGGGCGTATCTGGGTGGGCCGCCCGCCGGTGCGCTTGATCCCCACCACCGCCAATGGTCAGCCCGCGTTCGGCTACTACCACCGCGTGCCGCACACACCGTGGCTGCGCGCCAACGGGCTGATCGTGCTCACGGTGTCCGGCGACCGGATCGGCGCGATCACCCGGTTCCACGACAACAGTCTGCTGCCCGCGTTCGGGCTGCCGCGCACCCTGCCCGTCGCCTGAGGGTCAGTCGGATTCCGTTGCGGCGGGGCCTTGTTCGGCGAGCCACTTGCGGGCGCGGGTGGCGGAGGCGCGTGAAAGCCACGCGTCCTGAATGACTTCGGTCAGTTCGGCCAGGGAGAGTTCGGGAATTCGGCTGCCGCGCACCAGGACCGAGAGGTGGCCACGGAAATGGTCGGTGGTGAAGAACGGCGAATCGGGGTCCTGGGTCAACGCCAGTTTGTCCTCCTCGGAGGGCACCCAGATGACGATGACGTCGTCGTAGCGTTCGCCGGTGTCCGGGTCGAAGGCGTCGGGTCGCGGGGTGCGGAAAAAGACGAAGGATTTGCGGCCGACCTGGTAGATCGGATTGCCCGCGGGACCTCGGTCGATGGTCACGTGCGGCAGGCCCAGCGCGATCTCGTGGACGTCCGCGAGGCGGGCCCGGCGACTTCTGCTCGGCACACGGCGAGTCTATAGGCCGCGCTTACCAGACCGACGCGAGCAGCTTTTATGCACCGCCGCTGGCAAGAAATGGGACAGATCACATAGGTTGGACGCCATGGCGCGGCGTGTCAACGGAAACCTCCCCGAAGAGGTGACTAGCTTCGTCGGCCGCCGCGAAGAGCTGGCTACCGCGAAGCGACTGCTGCCCACCACCCGGGTGCTGACCCTGCTGGGTCCCGGCGGCATGGGCAAGACGCGACTCTCGCGGCAGATCGGGCAGCTGGTGTCGCGGGCCTTCCCGGACGGGGTGTGGCTGGTCGAGCTGGCCGATGTGCAGGATCCGGCGCTGGTCACGCTGAGTGTCGCCGAGGCGCTGAACCTGCGTGACGAGTCCACCGCGCCGCTGCCCCGGCTCACCGAATTCCTGGCCGACAAGCGGCTGCTGCTGATTCTGGACAACTGTGAGCATCTGATCGAGGCGTGTGCCGCGCTGGTCGGTCGGATCATCGCCACCACCCCCGATGTGCGGGTGCTGGCGACCAGTCGCGAGGTGCTCGGCATCCCGGGCGAGCAGGTCATGCCGGTGCCGCCGCTGACCGTGCCGGAGACCGTCGGCGAGGACGGCGACGCGCTACAGCTGTTCGTCGAGCGCGCCACCGCCGCCAATCCCGGATTCCAGGCCACCCCGGCCAATCGGGCGGTGCTGGCCGAGATCTGCCGTCGCCTGGAGGGCATGCCGCTGGCGCTGGAGTTGGCGGCGCTGCGACTGCGCATGTTCACTCCGGAACAGATTCTGGACCGCCTCGACGACACCATCAGGCTGCTGTCCGCCGGGCCGCGCACCGCGCCGCAGCGCCAGCAGACCATCGAGGGCGCGATCCGGTGGAGCTACGACCTGTGCACCCCGGCCGAACAGGCGCTGTGGGAACAGCTTTCGGTGTTCGCGGGCGGTTTCGATATCGACGCCGCGGAGGCGGTGTGCGAGCTCGGGCCGGGCTCGCTGATGGAGGCGCTGACCGGGCTGGTCGACAAGTCGGTGGTGATGCTGCGCTTCGACGGGCAGGTCGCGCGGTATTCGATGCTGGAGCCGATCCGGCAATTCGCGGCCGACCTGCTGACCGAACGCGGTGCGGCGCAACAGGTTCGGAGTCGGCACCGCGAGCACTACCGGCGGCTGGCCATGCGCGGGCAGACCGCCTACTGGACCGCCGAGGATGTGGTCTGGTTCGGCGAACTGTCCCGGGAGCACGCGAATCTGCGTGCGGCGCTGAAGTCCGGGCTCGAGGACGAGCCGCTGCGCACCATGGCGACCGTGACCGTGCTGCGGCCCTTCTGGGAGCACAACCGGTTCCTGTCCGAGGGCTACCGCTGGCTCACCGATTCGCTCGCCCGCAATCCGGAGCGCACCGCCGAACGCGCCAAGGCCCTGTCGTCGGCGGCCTCGCTGGCGGCGCTGCTGGGCGATCAGGAGTCGGCGACCCGGCTGGTCGGCGAATGCATGGAATTGGCCGCGGCCCTGGGCGATGACGACATCATGGCGGAGGTGGCGCTGGATCAGTCGCTGCTCGCCTTCGCCAACAGCGACCGCGAACGGTCGCTGGATCTGGGCCGCCACGCCATCGAACTGGCCGCCTCGCACGGCCAGCACGCCATCGAAATGGACTCGCACGCATTCTCTTTCATGGCCGCCATGGTGCTGGAGGCCCCCGGCCGGACCGAATTGGCTCAGCGTTTCCTGGAACTCACCACCGACAGCGGCTCGCATCTGCTCGGCGGACTGGCGCTGTGGACTGTCGGCATCGACCACTGGCGGCGCGGCGACCTCGACGCCGCCGCCGAATACCACGGCCGCGCCATCGAACAGCTCGCCCTGTTCGAGCGCTGCATCTGGCTGTCCTCGGCCTTCGAGGGCCTGGCCTGGACCGTCTCCGCCCGCGGCGACCACGAACGCGCCGCCCGCCTCATGGGTTCGGCGGAATCCCTGCAGCGCAGCACGATTCGCCTGGCCCACACCATCACCGTCGCGGTCGGCGAGAAGGAACGCCTCAAGGTCCGCGAGGCCCTCGGCGAGGAAGCCTTCCGCGCCGCCTTCGGCGCGGGCGCCAGCCTCCCCCTCGAGGAGGCCATCGACTACGCCCTCGGCCGCACCCCCACCGAGCCCGAACCCGCCACTCCCCCACCGGCTCTCAAGCGCACGCCCCGCGCCACCGCCGCCACCCTCACCGAAACCAATGTCCTGACGCGCCGCCAGAAGGACGTGGCCCGGCTGGTAGCGGCGGGCCACAGCAACAAGCGGATCGCCGCCGACCTGGTCATCTCGGTCCGCACCGCCGAAACCCACGTCGAACACATCCTCACCAAACTGGGCCTCACCTCCCGCACCCAACTAGCCGCCTGGGCCCACGAACACGAGTTGTAGGCCCGGGCGCCGGGTCAGCGGTATTCGGGGTTCTCGTAGTCGAAGCGGCAGCCGGCGTCCCAGGCGGTGCGCTGGTTACCGAAGGCGGGGATGCCGTTGGCGTCCTTGAGGATTCGGGCCAGGTGCAGGAGGTTCCAGGTCATGAAGGTGGTGTTGCGGTTGGTGAAGTCGTTCTCGGGGCCGCCGGAGCCCTCGTCGAGGTAGGAGGGGCCGGGGCCGGCCTCGCCGATCCAGCCCGCGTCGGCCTGGGGCGGGATGGTGTAGCCGAGGTGCTGGAGGCTGTAGAGGATGTTCATGGCGCAGTGTTTGACGCCGTCCTCGTTGCCGGTGATGAGGCAGCCGCCGACGCGGCCGTAGTAGGCGTACTGGCCCGCCTCGTTGAGCAGGTGGGAGTTGGCGTAGAGGCGTTCGATGACGCGTTTGGTGACGGAGCTGTTGTCGCCCAGCCAGATCGGGCCCGCGACGACCAGGATGTCGGCGGCCATGACGCGGCGTTGCAACTGCGGCCATTCGTCGGATTTCGCGCCGTGCTCGGTCATGTCGGGCCAGACGCCGGTGGCGATGTCGTGGTCGACGGCGCGAATGTGGTCGACCTCCACGCCGTGCTTCTCCATGATGCGGGCGCTGGCGTCGATCAGGCCCTGGGTGTTGCTGATGCCGGGGGAAGGCTTGAGGGTGCAGTTGATGAAGAGCGCGCGCAGGTCGTCGTAGTTCGTCATGCCGCGCAGTGTCGGGGCGGCGCGGTGGCGTTACAGCGTCAGGGGTGGAAGCCGCGGAAGGCGTCGAGGAGTTGCTGGCGGGCGGTGCCGGAGAGGCTTTCGGGCGGGAGTTCCCCTACCGCCTGGATGGTGCGGCGGAACTGTTCGAGATAGGTGTCGCAGCCGTCGCACAGTGAAAGGTGTTCCAGGAAGCGCTGTTCGGTGGGCTCGTCGAGGGCGCCGTCGAGGAAGGCGGTGACGAGTTCGACGAAATCATCGCAGTTCACGACAGCACCGCCTCGGCATCGAAGAAACCCTCCAGTTTGGTGCGGATCGCCGCCCGGGCCCGGTGCAGGATGACGCGCTGATTACCGGCCGAGATGTCGAGCAGGCCGCACACCTCCTCCGAGGAATAGCCTTCCATATCCCGCAGCACCAGCACGATGCGGTGGCGGTCGGGCAGTTCGGCCAGGGCTCCGGCCACCACGCGCGCGAATTCGGCCCGTTCGGTGGCAGTTTCCGGCTCGGACCAGTGCTGCGGCTTCTGCCCGGCCTTCCAGTGGCCCGGATACGGGTCACCGGCCGGTTGGAACCGGTCCGGATCGACGCTCGGCCCCTCGTCCTCGTCCAGCAGGCTCGCGAACGGGACGGTGCGGCTCTCGGCGATGCCGCGCTTCTTGGCCGTGTTCACCAGGATTCGATACACCCAGGTCTTGAACGCCGCCCGCCCCTCGAACCCGTCGATACCGCGAATGACGGCCAGCCACGCCTCCTGCACGACCTCCTCGGCGGAGGCATTGGTGGAGACGAACGAGCGCGCCAACCGCAGCATCCCCGGCGACCAGGCGTCGAGCATCAGCTGGAAGGCGGTCTCGTCGCGCTTGCGGAGATTCCCCACCAGGACGTCGTCGGGTGGTAGAACGCCGTTGTGGCTCACGCGCTCTCCTCGTCCGCACGAATATCCTCGAAGGCGACTCTAGCGCGCACGGACGGTCTGTAACGCTCACTCATCCAGAGGACTCTGTACCCATATGACGACGAACGACGCCTACCGCCGGACCCGCGAGAGCCTGCACGCGGTGGCCGAACAACTGCTGGCCGGACCGGAGTACCAGAGCAGCGGCACGATCCGGCTGCGGGCGACGCCCGGCGGATTCGCGACGGTCGAAGCACCGAGGCTGGCCGTGCAGGAGGGTGCTCTCTTCCTCGACGATTCGGCGATCAGGGAACTGCACGACGCGACCATCGCCGACCTCGCCGCCGCGGTACGGGTCGAACCCGGCATGCCGGACGGCGTCTACTCGGACACCACGAAATTCGACCCGAACACAGTGCTGTTCATCGATCCGGGCCAGTACCGAATCCTCACGCGCGCTTTCGAACTCGGTGACGCGGCATTGCGCGCCCTCGCGCCCGATCGGACCCCGGTGCTGTGGCCCGAACACTTCGATATCGGCATCGACGCCGACGAGGTGAACTACGGCGTATCTCCCGGCGACTCCCTCATCCCCGAGCCCTATGCCTACGTCGGCCCGTGGACGCCGCGCACCGGCGACTTCTGGAACCAATCCTTCGGCGCGGCAAGGACAATCGCCGAACTCGGCGGGCCCGACGCGCTGCTCGCCTTCTTCACCGAGGGCAAGCGCCTGACGGCCCAGACGTCGAAATAGCCCCGTCGACTGACATCGGTCGCCTACTGGTATCCCGTCGCGCCATCGATGCGCTCGCGGAGCAGGTCGGCGTGGCCGCAGTGGCGGGCGTACTCCTCGATCATGTGGAGGTAGATCCAGCGGAGGGAGATGTCCATGCCGGATCGGGGGTGGGTGACCGTGTGGTCGAGAGGAAGGTCGGCGATGGCCTTGTCGCATGCCGTGATTTCCTCGACCAGGCGGGCATAGTCGGCTTCGGCCTGTTCGGAGACGGTGTCGTCGAAGTCGCCGTCCTGATTGGTCTCGTCGGAGTAGAGGTAGGAGATCTCCTCCCCCGCCGCCCGCATGCGGAACCAGCCGCGTTCGACCTCGGTCATGTGCCGGATGAGTCCGAGCAGGGACATGGTGGACGGTTCCACGCTGCGGGCCGCGAGCTGGAATCCGGTGAGGCCCTGGCATTTCCACAGCAGGATCTCGCGGCCGCGGGTGAGCAGGGAATGCAGCATGGCGCGCTCGTCGCCGACGAGCAGCTGGGGGGTGCGGGTGATTTCCGGGGCTGTCCACGTCATGCTCGGACTGTAGCCCCGGAAACCGGCTGCTACAGACCGTTGTTCAGGAAGTCGATGACCGACCGCTCGAAGGCGTCCTTGCGCTCCACCATGACCCAGTGCCCACAGCGGGCGAAGGTGCGCAGGTCCGCGTTGGGCAGCTGCCGGGCGGCGAACAGCGCGCCCTCGACCGGGGTGACCCGGTCGTCCCGGCCCCACAGGATCAGGACTTCCTGCTTGATGCCCTTGAGCCGCGCCCACAACGGGACCGGCTCGGCCAGCTTCGGGTTGTAGAAGGTGGCGTAGGCGTCGCGCAGCGCGGCCTGGCCCTTCGGGTCGGCGGCTGCCTTCAGGCGCTTGGCGACGAGTTCCTCGGTCAGGGTGGCCGGGTTGGACACCATGGCGCGCAGGAAGCCCATGGCCTTCTCGTCGCTGGGGGCGGCATTGAACTCCATCAGCCGCGTAATGCCCTCGGACGGTTCGGGTCCGAGGATGTTCACGCCGACGCCGCCTGGGGCCATGAGCACCACGCGATCGAACCGGCCCGGATGTTCCAGCGCCAGCAGCGTCGCGACGGTGCCGCCCATGGAATTGCCGAGCACGTGCGCCTTTTCGATGCCCAGCTCGTCGAGCAGCCCGAGCACGGCGTCGGCGGTGATGCGCAGGTAGTTGCGCTCGTACACCTCCGGCCGCCCGCTCTCGCCGAAGCCCGGCTGGTCCAGGATCAGGCAGCGGAAGTGCTTGGCCAGCACCGGCAGATTGTCACCGAAGTTGGCCCAGCCGGAGACGCCCGCGCCGGAACCGTGCAGCAGCACCAGGACCGGGCCCGCGCCCGCCTCGTGATAGCGCAGCTTGTACCCGTCGACGGTCACCCAGCGGGTGGTGTTCTCCGCGGTGAGGGTCATCAGAGCATCCGATCCGTGACCTCGAGGCCCATGGCGCCCTTGCCGAACATGGCCAGCGCGCGCTCGATGTCGTTGATGGCGTGGACGCTTCCGGCGTGCGCGTCGCGCCAGTTGCGCTCGATGGTGTTGGGCTTGCGGATGGAGTGGCCGCCGGAGTTCTTGAACAGCAGGTCGATGGCCTCGAGCGCGCGCTCGGTACCGAGCACCTGATCGCGGCGGGCGCGCAGCCGCGATTCGAACGGGATCTCCTCGCCCGCTTCGGCATAGCGCAGCTGCTCGTTCATGTTCCGCTCCATCTGCAGGATGGCGGCGTCGATTTCCGAAGCGGCACGGGCGATCCGGACGTGGGCGAAGGGATCCTCGGACACCTTCTGCCCGCCGTAGGACAGGCGCACGCGCTCGCGCTGGCGCTCGATGTGCGAGTCGTAGGCGCCCTGCGCCGCGCCGATGATCGGGGCGGTGATGGTGTTGGAGAAGACGCTGCCGAACGAGATCTTGTACAGCGGTGCGGTATTCACCGCCTGGCCCGGGCCCACCAGGTTGGCCTGATCGGTGGCGGAGTAGGTGCGGTAGGCGGGCACGAAGGCCTTCTCGATGACGATGTCGTTGGAGCCGGTGCCGGACAGCCCGGCCACGTTCCACACGTCCTCGATGCGGTAGTCGGTGCGCGGCACCAGGACCGTGTAGTAGTCCATGCCCTTCTCGGATGGGACCAGCGCGCCCAGGAACACCCATTGGGCGTGGTCGCAGCCGGAGGAGAACGACCAGCGGCCGGACAGCTCGTAGCCGCCCTCGACCACGGTCAGCTTGCCGGTCGGGGCGTAGGAGGAGGACACCAGGGTGTCGGGGTTCTCGGCCCACACGTCCTGCTGCGCCCGATCCTCGAACAGGGCCAGCTGCCACGGGTGCGCGCCCAGCACCGAGGACACCCACGCGGTGGAGGGGCACACGGTGCCGATGGTGCGGATGACCTCGTAGAAATCGACCGGCGAGGCTTCGTCTCCCCCGAGGCGCGCGGGCTGCAGCATCCGGAACACGCCTGCCTGGGTGAGCTCGGCAATGCTGGCGTCGGGCACCCGCCGGTTCTCCTCGGCCTCGACGGCCCGTTCCGCGATAGCGGGCAGCAGATCGCGAACCCGATCGAGCACCTTGTTCGTCATGCGGGTGTTCCCTCCTCATGCCAGAGTTTCTGCCTTCGAAGCTATGGCCAGGGAGGTGTTTCGATCCGAAATAGTCCCGTTGATCGGAACCACGGTTCCGGTGGGGATAAGACTGCTGGGCCCCTGCTGACGCAGGGGCCCAGCAAACTTTGGGTAGGGGACTTTTTTACTTGTGGGCGTACTCCCAGAGGATGTCCTCGTCGAGGGCCTTGCGGATATTGCGTTCCAGGTCCGGATTCCAGTCCGCGGGCTGGGCGACGGCGACCCAGCCGTCGAGGACCGTGGTGCCGTACTTGTGCCCGTGTCCGGCCGGAACCGACTGCGCGTGGGCGAGGTCGGCACTGATCTGCCAGAAGGTGACGATGGGCCACCAGCGAATCGATTTGGAGACGTCCGAGCCGCGGGGTTCCTTCAGCCAATCCGGTTGGGTGAACAGCAGATCCGGCGACCACCAGACGATGGGGTCGGAGGCGTGCTGGAGGTAGACCACGCGCGGGTCGATCCAGGCCCGGCCCGGTTTGGCGAGGTCGGCCGCGGTCGCGCCGAATCGCACCAGCAGGCCGTCGGCGTAGATGGGCAGGATCTCCGGAGTGCCCGGGTCGCGGCGCTGCTCCAGCTGAGTCCAGATGCGATTGGAGTTCGGCGGTCCCACCCACAGCACGCCGTCGACCAGGGTGCGAATGTCATCGAGCCCGGTGAACGCGCCCTCGGAGCCTTGCGAGCCGAGGCTCTCGCCGTAGACGAGCAGCTTGGGCCGGTGCTCGGTGGGCAGCGTCGCCCATTTCTCGTGCACCGCGTGCACCAGCAGTTTTCCGGCCTCGGTCGCCTTGTTCCGGTCCGAGAGGAACGAGAGCACGCTCGGCAGGTACGAATACTGGGTCGCGGCGATCGCGCTGTCGCCGCCGTACATGTACTCGATGGATTCCGCGGTCTGGGTGTCCACCCAGCCCGTGCCGGTGGTGGTGACCACGACGAGCGCCTTGCGGTCCCAGGCCTTGGTCCGATCCAGTTCCGCCACCACCAGATTCGCGATGTCCTCGGGCGTCTTGGCCGACTCCAGGCCCGCGTAGACCCGAATGGGTTCGCGCGCCGGGCTTCCCGTCACCTGGGCGATCCGCTCGGCGGTCGGCGCGGTCGCCACGAACCATCGGCCCTCCGAGCCCAGCGTGTTCCATTGCGCCAGAGAGGCCGGGCTGCCCGACCTTTCGGGCAGTCGCGGCTGAATCGCGCTCGGCGAGGTCTTCCCGTTCCGCGCGCTGAACGCCGCATTCGCCACATTGAAGAATCCCTTGGCCAGCACGCCCTGGAACAGCAGCACCGCCAGCACGGCCACCAGGATCGCCGCCACCGGGTAGGCGACATTGCGTGGAATCCGCAATTCGATATTGCCCAGCCGCACCAGTCGCCGAATCATCCACCGCACCAACCGATACACCCCGATGACGAGCGCCACCGTCAGCCCCGCCACGATCTCGGCCCGCAGATACCCCGACGTGGTCGTCGGCGTCATCCCCATCAGCACTTCCAGATCCCGCTGCCACCGCGCCGACCGCGCCAGGATGAACGCGGCCCCCACCACACAGGCCACCACGATCACGATCTTGATGATCCCCCGCACCAGCTCCGTGGGATGCCACAGCTTCGCCAGCGCCCCCGCGTCCGGAATCCGAGGCCACACCCACTTCTTGAACGCCCACTGCAGCACACACCCCACCCCGTACCCGATCACCGAGCTGATCCCGCTCACCAGCCCCTGGAACAACCAGGTGCGAGGCAACAACGACGGCGACACGGACCAAGCGAAGAAGATCGCGGCGACCACCAGCCCGGGATAGCTGGGCCGCACCGCGTCCTCGGCCCGATCCGCCCACCGCCACAACCGCGCCC